>JAYVZY010000032.1:0-1981 GCA_043782885.1 Sphingomonadales bacterium
ACGTCAGAGAGCGCCAACGCATCGCGGCAATAAATGTTGAGCCACAAGGACGCATTATCAGCGTCCTGCGTAACGAGCCGCACGCGTCGCGCTGTGGGCTCTAGCAACTCGTGGAGTGCGAGGATGTCCTGCGCCGCCGCTTCAGGCGTATGCGCGCTGCGATAGGCTTGTGGAAAACCATCGGCAAAGCGCAGAGCCAAGCGGGCACTCAATCCAGAGTCAACGAAGTGCAGGAGTTGCTGCTCCACCGCGTGCGACCAGCCACGCACCATAAACTCTAGCTGGGCGTTCAGCAGCGCCCTATCGACGATTGCGGTGCTGCCCCGCACATCAAGGGTGAAGCGCATCAACACTAAGCCGTCATCCCCAAGGTTGATCGACCAGTTGAGGATCGTGGCGTCAGCTGCGTCCGCGAGCATCAAACCAATCGCGTGTCGGCGTTGGGTGGTGAGCTCGTCACGCGGCAGCCAGACAAACGCAAATAAATGCCGTTTCAAAGCGCTTTCGATGAGCACGAGCTGCGCCCGTGGTCGGTCAGTCAACGACATCGACGTGAGCGCTAGCTCTTCGAGGGCGTTTGGCATCACGCCAACAAGGAGATCATGTGGCAGGGCAGTGAGCGCATGGGTCAGCGCTTTGCCGGTGTGGCTCACGGGCGTGAACCCAAATTTTGTCGCCATCGCGCTCAGATGCGTGCGCAAAATCGGAACAGTATCCGGCGCAGTTGCCAGCGCGGCACTCGTCCACAACCCGGTGTGCACCGAGAGCGCCTCCACCGCGCCATCCTTCATGATTGGCACTATGATGAGATCGAGCGGGACACGGCGGTGAACGTCCGAGATCAGATTCGATTTAACAGTTAGTTGGCGGGATTTCCCTGCGTCGAACCATTCAAACGCACGCTCCCGAGAAAGCGGCGCTAACAACTGCTCTCCAACCAACCGGCCGATCCCCAATCGCCCGCGCTTATTGCCGTTGCGCGGGAAGACACAGGTGCCGAGCAGGGTGAAGTTATAGTCGAGGAACCATCTGAGCAGCGCAGAATCTTCAGTGTCACCCAACCGAGAGGCGTCAATCTCCATCGCCCGCTGCATCGGCACCCAATCGGCGACCGCCGCGCGGACCTGGTTCAGCGTGCCGTGCAACTTGCGAACGAGGGTCGCTCGCGTGCGCGCATCGGCGCGATCGAGCTCAACGTAAACCAGCGACTCCGATACCGCACGCCCCGATTTATCTGCCTCGGCGATCGACACCAAATGCCCGGTGTCATCTCTGATCACTTTGGCGACGGGATGAAGCAAACGCTCAATCGTGAGGCCGAACGAACTGATTGTGCCAGCTATCGAATCCACCAGAAACGGCATATCCTCATTTACGACGACGAGGCGCATGCGCCGCTTGCCATCGCTTGCCACAATCGTCTCAAGCTCAATGACCGAGGTGCTCTCAGCGCGCGTTGCCAGAGCCGCTGCGCAAAACCGCGCTGCTGTGGCGCGTGCAGCCGCGTCAAAGCCAACAAGCTCGCCCGGCAGTGCGGTCTTGGTGAGCAGGGTCTCCAAGATGCGCTGACAGGCGATCAGAGCGCCGGATTGAGAATTTGAGAGTTTCGTCGCCACTGCGGTATCACCTCGTCGTTGACCAGTCATAGCTATCGCTACGGGGGATGCGCTACCCCAATGACGTGTTAAAAAGAAGGCTGATAGTGGAATTCGAGGCAAATTTTCTATGAATTTATCAAAAATAGGTCAAAAATAGACGAGATTATCACCAAATGGCTCCCAAAAAATCAAAAAATGGGAAATTGGCGCACCGTTGCCGATCATGATGGCAGATGGCGTCGTGCACATGGATCTGAACGCTCAGTTATCTGTCTTTGTGTAATCGCGATGTGTCATAGAGGGCGGTCAATATGCCGCAAATTTGCGTTTCTGCGGCTCAAACCGCAAATGGTGCCGCCTATAGGATTCGAACCTACGACCCC
>JAYVZY010000033.1:0-2716 GCA_043782885.1 Sphingomonadales bacterium
AACGGATCACAATACGCATCCAACAGCTTCACCGCCGCCGCCAATGATCCGCTGACGTTTCTGTTCAATTATGTGACCAGCGATGGCGCGGGCTGGGCAGACTATGCCTGGGCCGAACTAAAAACCACAGCCGGAGCGCACGTTGCGTGGCTCTTCACCGCCCGTACTCAGGCCAGCGGGAACACCAGCCCCGGCATCGGGTTGCCGAAAAACGACTCAACGCTCAACCCGGTCACGTCCGCCATCACATCGGGCACAACTTGGGCACCGCTCGCGGAGAGTTCGGGTGCGTGCTACGCCAGCGGGTGCGGCAACACAGGCTGGATTCAATCCACCTACAACATCGCGGCGGCTGGCAGCTATCAGGTGGTGTACGGCGTGACCAATTGGGGCGATACGGCCTACCAATCGGGCTTGGCGTTCGATGCGCTTCGAGTGAACGGCACAACGGTCTCGGTCGCGGGCGTGCCGGAGCCGGCCACATGGGCGTTACTGTGCGTCGGCTTGGCCTTCATGGGCAGCGCGATGCGCAAGCGCCGCCAGACGATGCGGATTACTTACGCTTAATATAACCCGCAAAAAGAATTTCAGTCTACCCCCACCCCGTCGGCGCAAGTCGGCGGGGTTTTTGTTTCATTTTGGGACACATGTAAACATTAACCATTTATTAACTCTTGTGCGGTGCGGCAAGGGCAGTTAATGTGGCGTTAAGCATAAACGAGTCGCGAGCCTTAGTAACTCAAGCGTAACATTTTGAACTTTATTAACGGGGTAATATCATGAAGAAATTTGCTTTGATTTTAGCGGCAACTGCTGCCGCAGCATTCTCATCAACCGCTGCTTCGGCTGCTTATGTATATGCGGGTTCATGGAACGTTGCCGACGGCCCGCGTTGGAGTGGTGCTGATGCAGCTGGAAACGCTCCTCCTTTATCAGGTGTGCAAACTGCAGCATTCCTGTTTGGTGGCACGGCGGCGGACTATGTGACGTCGACGATTGACAATACCGTCGGTTCAATCAATTTTAGTTCGTGGGTAGATGGTTACGAGGATTCGAGCCATTTGATTGGTGGAACGGCAGTCGCTGATACCTTTGTTGGCATCTCTGGACCGAATTATCGGAGCGGCTCCGGTAATTACTCCGCCTACGTGTTCGATCACGCGTGTGGTATTTATTATTGCGCTGGTGGTGGTGGCGAGAAATCGACGAATTTCGCGTTCCGTATTGTCGGCGGCGCCGTTCCCGAGCCAGCCTCATGGGCGCTGATGCTCACGGGCTTTGGCTTGGCAGGTGTTGCGATGCGTCGTCGTCGTGTCAGCAAGGCACAATTCGCCTGATGTAAGATAGTGCTCTGAACGGCACTCATGACCCCGCTAGCGCGCTGCGCTGGCGGGGTTTTTGTTTCATTTTGGGACACATGTAAACATTAACCATTTATTAGCTCTTGTGGCGTGCGGGGCGGGAGGTTAATGTGGCGTTAAGGCTTTAGCGAGTCGCGAGTTTTGGTAACGCTAGTGTAAAATTCTCAACTTTACTAACGGGGTAAGATCATGAAAAACAAATTGTTCAAAATGTCATTGGCGTTGGCGGTTGCGATCACTGCTGCGCCACTTTTCGCCTCTACACCTATCTTGTCGTTCTCCGGCGGTCGTCCGTTCGATGGCGATGGGCCTTGGACGTTGGGCTTCAGCTTTGCAGTGAGCACCAATCAAACGGCAACAGCGCTCGGTGCGTTTGATGCTGGGCAAGATGGCTTCGCTGCTCCGCACACAGTTGGGCTTTGGACAATCGGCGGCACTTTGTTGGCCTCAACGGTCGTCAACAGTGGGGACACGCTTGATGGCCTCTTCCGTTATCATTCAATTGGCCCCGTCTCGCTCGTTGCTGGACAAAGCTACATTGTGGGTGCTGCCGATCTCGGCACGGGAGACGGATATTGGTTGGATGCTCCGACGCTCACAATGTCGTCGGGTATCAGCTATGTCACGGCGCAATATAAACATGGCGCCGGCTTGCTCTTCCCGAGCACAATCGGCATCAGAGGTGGCTATTTTGGTGGCAACGTCGAGGTGGGTTCCGCCGTCCCCGAGCCAGCTTCATGGGCGTTGATGCTCACGGGCTTTGGCTTGGCGGGCGTTGCGATGCGTCGTCGTCGTGTCAGCAAGGCACAATTCGCCTGATATAAGATAGTGCTCTGAACGGCACTTATGACCCCGCTAGCGCACTTCGCTGGCGGGGTTTTTTCTGCGACTCGTTCGTTTTGTGCGATCACCGCTTGTAATTTTATTACGAACCTGAGACACAATCGACATGTCGAAACCGAACCTGCCTCCGCTCGCGCTGCACATCCCTGAACCGCCGCAAAGACCGGGAGATGCGGCCAATTTCAGCGCCATCATCGTGCCGCCAGCGGGCGAACTGGCGCGGCCCGATCCGTCGGCCGCCGCGTCTGCGCTGCGCGATTATCCCTATGCGCTCATCCGGGTGCTGGATGAGGCGGGGCAGGCGGTTGGCCCGTGGAACCCCAAACTCGGCACCGATCGGTTGGCAAAGCTGCTGCGCGAAATGATGCTGACGCGGGCGTTCGATAACCGGATGTTCCGCGCCCAGCGGCAGGGCAAAACGAGCTTCTATATGAAGTCGCTCGGCGAGGAGGCGGTGTCGTGCGCGGCGGCGCTGGCGCTCGATTATGAGGACATGTGCTTCCCGTCCTATC
>JAYVZY010000034.1:0-5533 GCA_043782885.1 Sphingomonadales bacterium
GGGGTGCGCGTGAACGATCCGTCCAACCCAACTGGAACCTACGATTTCGGGAACCTTCTGGCGGGCAACATCGCGCGCGTTGAGATATTGCGCGGCGCGGATTCGGTGCCGTGGGGATCGGCGGCCATTGGCGGCGTCGTGAACATCACCACCTTTGCCCCCACCAAGCAGCTTTCGGGCGCACTCACGGCTGAGGGCGGATCGTATGATACCAAGTCCCTCAGCGGGCACCTCGCGGGCACACTTGGCCCCGTCGCGCTGAGCGTTGGCGGCGGCTGGTATAACACCGGTGGCATTTCCGCGTTCGCAAAGTCGGACGGCGGAAAAGAAGCAGATGGTTATGACCAGCACAATCTGAACGCGCGCGCAGAGGTGCATGTATCCGATAGTGTGTCACTCGATTTTCGCGGCCGCTATGCACGCAGTCTCGTTCAGCAGGATGGCTATAACAACCCGACTTTCGGTTTTGGTGATGATCCGGAATACACCATCACCCGCGAGCTCAGCGGAACGGCAGGCGTGCATCTGAAATTGCTCGACGGACGGTTCAACAATACGCTGGCCTATACCGTATCCGACACGCGGCGGCGGATCTATGACCCAAGCGGATTCAACGGGCCGGCGGGAATTGAATTCGGTTACAAAGGCCAGGTACAACGCATTGAATATCAAGGTGATTTCAAATTAAATTCGGTTGCAAGACTGGCATTCGGGGCCGAACATGAGGCATCACTGCTGCTTCAAGCGCCAGACATTTTCGGCGGCACGGGCGGGCTTTATCGCACCGCTGTTGATGGTTTTTATGGTCAGGTCATCCTCACGCCGCTTGACACCTTCACCCTCACCGGCGGTTTGCGGTATGACAATCACCGCGTTTATGGCGGGCACACAACCTTCGGTGCGAACGGCGCATGGCGGCCAACCCGCACCACAACCATCCGCGCATCTTATGCCGAGGGTTTCAAAGCACCGACCTTGGCAGAAATTTTTGGCGATGGCGGCGTGTTCACGGTCACCAACCCCGCATTAAAGCCAGAAACAGCCACGAGCTACGACGTCGGCTTCGAACAAAGCGCGTTGAGCGGCGCGGTGCGCGCAAGCCTCACCTATTACAACCGAAACACCCGCGATTTGATCCAATATCGCTCTGTCGCTGATAGCCTTTGTACCAATGGATTCCCGTTCTCCTGCGGCATCAACCAGAACCTCGCCCGAGCCAAAGCGGAAGGGGTGGAAGCGTCAATCGTCGTGCGACCGGTTACGGCCTTTACCGCCAGTTTCAACTACACGCATGGCCGGAGTTATGACGCCGCCACGGGTTTGCGCTTGCTTCGCCGCCCAGACGACAGCATCGTACTTAATCTGGATTGGGATGCGGGCCGGGTAAAGCTCGGCGGCATGCTGCAAATGGTGAGCGGCAGCTTTGATACCGACAACATCACCTTCGCGCCACGCGTGCCACTCCAAGGCTATGTGCTCGTCGGCCTCCGTGCTGCTGTGCCAATCACCCATCACCTGGAGCTTTATGGCCGGATCGACAATCTGTTAGATGAGCAATACCAAGTGGTGAAACATTACGGCACGCTGGGACGCGCGGCCTATGCCGGTGTGAGGGTGAAGATTTGATCGAAAAACGGTTACCGTTGGCTTTTGCATTGCTTCTCTCGGGATGCAACGCACAGCCAGCTGTGACGCCGCATAAAATTGTCTCGGACAACCCCTGCGTTGATGCCATTCTCGCCGACGTCGCGGCACCGGAGCAGATTGGGGCCATTAGCGCATATTCACAGAATCCCCGCGCGACCTCGGTGCCACTGGCATGGGCCAAGCGCTTCCCAAGTGTGGGCGGCACGGCGGAAGAGATTATCGCGGCACGGCCTGCGCTTTACATCACCGGCTCACCCGCCAATCCGGCGACACAGGCGGCGGTGACGCGCGCGGGCATTCCGGTGCGGACAATTGCCGTCGCCAATTCGGTTGCCGAAAGTGTAACCCAAGTTCGCGCATTAGCGCATGCGATTGGCCGAGACTCTGCTGGAGAAGCGCTCGTAGCGCGTATGGCAATGGCCACCCGCCCTGCCGCTCCCAATCACCACTTCGCACTCATTTACCAAGTCAGCGGACTTATTCTTGGTGCGGGGACGCTGGCGGATGATCTGCTCACTCGCGCTGGCTTTAGCAACGCCGCGCGCGCCTATGGTACAAAGCCGTGGGATGTGCAGCCGCTGGAGCGCATCATCATGCACCCACCCGATCTCATCCTCGCCCCCCGCGATGCGCATGGCGAAGAGGCGCGGGGCTTGGTGGCATTGCGGCGAGCGCTCCACCGCCGCGTGCGGGTTGCGGACTTTGATCCGCAATTGCTGTATTGCGGCGCCGGCGCGATTGTGCGGGCCGAAGCGCGATTGCGGGAGATTGCAAAATGAAGAGTGCCCTTCCCGCCCTCCTCTTCCTCTCCGCAACCCTTTTTGCGGTCTCCCTCCTCGCGGGCAAAGTCTGGATCAGCCCAGCGATGTTCGCCGCCGACCCTAACGCCGCTTGGATCATCTCCGAGCTGCGCTTGCCGCGTGCTGTGCTGGGCCTTGGCATTGGTGCGACGCTCGGGCTTTCAGGTGCAGTGCTGCAAGGCTATCTGCGCAATCCGCTGGCCGATCCGTCGCTCGTCGGCATTTCATCCAGCGGTGCGCTAGGTGCTGTCATCGCGATTTCGCTTGGAATAGCCGCCGCGCCGGTTGTGCTGTTTGCCTGTGCGCTGGCGGGCGCAATGGGCGCGACGCTGCTTCTCCTCGCCCTGAGCCGGATCGACGCTCGTCCGATCAGCTTCATTCTGGGCGGGATGGTGCTCTCCAGTCTTGCGGGAGCGTTGGTTGCGCTTATCATTTCACTCGCGCCCAACCCCTTTGCAGTGGCGGAGATTATGAGTTGGCTGATGGGTGCGCTCACCGATCGTGGTTGGGCAGACGTTGCCTTCGCGTTGCCCTTGATGGCACTCGGCTGCGCGTTGCTCGCGTTCACGGGTCGCCCGCTCGATGCTTTGAGCTTGGGGCAAGATGCCGCACAGACCCTCGGCATCAACCTACAGCGCCTGCAATGGCTCATCATTCTTGGGCTGGGGCTGGGCGTTGGGGCGAGCGTGGCGGTAACGGGCGTGGTTGGCTTTGTCGGCCTGATCGTGCCGCACGTTATGCGGCGCTGGGTGGGGGAGCGGCCCTCGGCTCTGCTGTTGCCGTCAGCGCTCGGAGGAGCCGCGCTGGTGCTGGCTGCCGATACGCTGGTGCGGCTGTCTCCCGGCGCGGGCGAAGTGCGGTTGGGCGTTGCGATGGCGCTTATCGGTGCACCATTCTTCCTTCTGTTGCTGCTCAGGAGCAAGGGGCGGCTGATATGATCGGACTTCATGACGTCACGGTCGTGCTGGGCGAGCGGCGCGTGCTGGGGCCAATCTCCGCAACGTTTCGACGCGGGAGGATTACCGCCATTCTTGGCCCGAATGGTGCGGGGAAGACATCTTTGCTGCGCGCTGTTCTAGGCTTGATTAAGCATCAAGGCGAAATCACCGTCAATGGCGTGTCGCTTGCTACACTTCCTCGTCGCATCCGTGCCCGAGCGCTCGGCTACCTGCCGCAGCTCAGCACCCCCAGTTGGAACCTCATCGCCGAGGAATTGGTGATGCTCGGCAGAGCGCCACATCGGAACGGGCATGCGGCACCATCGCTAGCCGATCATGATGCCGTGGCATCGGCACTCGCCGCCACTGATACAACCGCCTTCGCCAAACGCCCGATCCATAGCCTTTCAGGTGGAGAACGCGCGCGCGTATTGCTGGCCCGCGTTCTTGCCACCCAGCCCGACTGGCTCTTGATCGATGAGCCGCTCAACCATCTCGATCCGCTTCACCAACACAATCTCCTCCGGCTGCTGCGCGCGCAAGCAGTGCGCGGCACCGGGGTGATCGTCGTGCTGCACGATCTGAACGCTGCCGCGCAAATCGCCGATGATGTATTGGTGCTTCGCGATGGACGGGTGGTGGCGCAAGGGGTGACGGCAGCGTGTTTGACGCCGGACACCCTCAAAGCCGCTTTTGATATGGATTTTAGGATTGATTTGGCCAACGGCATCATCGGATTTATAGCGGATTAAGGTGCCTGAAACGGGCTGCCGACGCTGTGCATATCTGGTCAATCAGAAGCGGCGCCTCACAGCTCGATTGACAATCCCACTGCATTTTTCCACAGCTCATCTTATGACCCACTATGACATTCTCATCGTTGGTGCCGGGCATGGTGGCGCACAGGTCGCTATTTCGCTGCGGCAGCATAAATTTGAAGGCAGCATCGCCATCATCGGTGAAGAGCCCGAAATTCCCTATGAGCGCCCGCCGCTATCGAAAGAGTATTTCGCGGGTGAAAAGGACTTTGAGCGTATCCAAATACGCCCCGCTGCGTTCTGGGGCGAGCGGAACGTGGAGATGCTGCTCTCCACGCGGGTGGTTGCCGTGAATGCAGTTGCACACAGCGTGTCCACCGAGAGTGGCAAAACTTACAGCTACGGCCAGCTCATCTGGGCGACGGGCGGCGCGCCCCGGATGCTGAACTGCCCTGGTGCTGACCTGAGTGGCGTGCACGGCGTGCGCACCCGCGCCGATGTTGATGCGATGATGGCAACGTTGGGCAGTGTGCAGCAGGTTGTTGTCATCGGCGGCGGCTACATTGGGCTGGAGGCGGCAGCAGTGCTCACCAAGCTCGGCAAAAAGGTGGTGCTGCTAGAGGCGTTACCGCGCGTGCTGGCCCGGGTGGCGGGCGAGGAGCTCTCGCGCTTTTATGAGGCCGAGCATCGCGCACATGGCGTAGATGTCCGGCTCGGCGTGGGCGTTACGGCGCTGGAGGGCAACAATGGTCATGTTTCAGGCGTAACGCTCGCTGACGGCAGCACTGTTCCCGCAGATATGGTCATCGTTGGCATTGGCATTATTCCGGCGACGCAACCGCTCATCGCTGCCGGGGCGGAGGGTGGAAACGGGGTGAGTGTTGACGCGTATTGCCGCACATCACTTCCGGATGTCTTTGCGATTGGTGATTGCGCTGCACACGCCAATGACTTTGCCGAAGGAGCGACGATCCGTCTCGAATCAGTGCAAAATGCGAATGATCAGGCGAACACGGTCGCGCGGTTCATCACCGGCGACCCGCTGCCGTATCACGCGGTGCCCTGGTTCTGGTCGAACCAATATGACCTGCGGCTGCAAACCGTGGGCCTTTCAACTGACTTTGACAGCCATGTTGTGCGCGGTGATCCTGCAAGCCGCAGTTTCTCAGTGATTTATCTCAAAAATGCCAGAGTCGTCGCCCTTGATTGTGTTAACATGGTCAAGGATTATGTCCAGGGAAAAGCGCTGGTCGTGAAGGGTCTAAAAATTTCGCCCAAATTGCTCGCCGACACGAGTGTCCCGCTCAAGGAGCATATCGTCGCCGTCTGACGTAGCGATTCTCGCCCCGTGAAGTGTGTTTCTGCGTCCTACTTGGTTCATTTGGCATCT
>JAYVZY010000035.1:0-6692 GCA_043782885.1 Sphingomonadales bacterium
GGCCCGGTATAAAGCTGGCGCGGACGACCAATCTTCTGATCAGGGTCAGAGATCATCTCATTCCATTGTGCCACCCAGCCCACCGTGCGCGCCAAGGCGAACAACACGGTGAACATCGTCGTTGGGAAGCCAATCGCCGAGAGAATAACACCCGAATAGAAATCGACGTTTGGATAAAGCTTCTTCTCAATGAAATACGGATCGTTCAGCGCGATGTGCTCAAGCTCGCGCGCGACATCGAAAATCGGGTCGGTGACGCCGAGCTTATCCAGAACCTCTTTCGCCGTTTTCTGCATTACCTTTGCGCGCGGATCATAGTTTTTGTACACGCGATGACCAAAGCCCATCAAGCGGAACGGATCATCCTTATTCTTGGCGCGGGCAATGAACTCGGGAATACGGTCTACGGTGCCGATTTCACGCAACATATTGAGCGCAGCCTCGTTCGCGCCACCATGTGCGGGGCCCCAAAGGCACGCGATGCCAGCAGCGATGCACGCAAACGGGTTTGCACCCGATGATCCCGCCAATCGCACCGTGGAGGTAGAAGCGTTCTGCTCATGGTCGGCATGCAGAATGAATATCTTATCCATCGCATCTTCAATCAGCGGATCAACCACATACTCCTCTGCGGGCACGCCAAACGTCATACGCAGAAAATTGCCCGTGTAACTCAGCTTATTATCGGGATAAACGAACGGTTGACCAACCGAATATTTATACGCGGCAGCCGCAATTGTTGGCATTTTTGCGATCAAGCGATGTGACGCGATCATCCGTTGACGCGGGTCAGCGATGTCGGTTGAATCGTGGTAGAATGCCGACAACGCGCCAACGACGCCGCACATAATCGCCATCGGATGGGCGTCTCGGCGAAAGCCGCGATAGAACATCATCAATTGCTCATGCAGCATCGTGTGCCGACTGATGGTATTTGTGAATGAGGCAAGCGTCGCGCCATCCGGCAATTCGCCGTTGAGCAACAGGTATGCCACTTCCATGAAGCTCGATTGTTCCGCGAGATGATCGATGGGGTAGCCGCGATGCAGCAAAATCCCGGCATCGCCATCAATATACGTCAGCCCAGATTCGCAACTCGCGGTTGAGGTGAACCCCGGATCGAAGGTGAAGGCGCCCGTTTGCGCATACAGCTTGCGAATGTCGATAACATCCGGGCCAACACTGCCTGATTTTACGGGATAATCATGTGAGTGATTATCAACGCTGATTGCCGCAATTTTATCTACCATATCGACTTCCCTATTGTGCGGCGTTCGCCAGCTCTATTCCATCTGCGATGCGGGCCAGCGATTCGTTACGCCCGAGCAACATTAACACTTCAAATATTCCTGGCGAAGTGGTTCTACCCGTGAGCGCCGCCCGCAACGGCTGCGCCACTTTACCCAAACCTAATCCGGCATCCTCTGCGACGCGCCGAACTGCGTCTTCCAGCATTGCAATCGTCCAGTCCGAGCAGCCTTGCAAAGCGCTTAACACCGAGTCTAGTTGCACTGCAACATCTTTCGTGAGCAGTGCTGCGGCGGAAATATCGGGCGTGAGGGGGCGCGGGTTGAAGAGAAAATAGGCATCCTCCGCGAGTTCCTGTGTCTTTTTAGCGCGAGGTTTGATTGCAGCCATTGCACGCGTAAGTAGCGCGAGTTCCGCTGCGTTTAAGGTGCGCTGAAATCTACGCTCGACTCGCGGCCTAGCAAGCTCAGCCAACCGCGCATCATCAGCCTCGCGAATATAGTGCCCGTTGAGATTCTCGAGTTTCTTCAAGTCAAAGCGCGACGGCGCCCGGCCCACATTGGTAATATCAAACCACTCCAGCGCCTGGGCGCGACTGATAATCTCGTCGTCGCCATGCCCCCAGCCGAGCCGCAGCAGATAATTCCCGATCGCCTCGGGCAGCATGCCCAAGTCGTCACGATAGGCATCGACGCCAAGCGCGCCATGACGTTTCGAGAGCTTTGCCCCATCTGCGCCATGAATGAGCGGCACGTGCGCGTACACCGGTTCGGGCCAACCCATCGCGCGGACAAGCGCCAACTGACGAAACGCGTTGTTGAGATGATCATCACCCCGAATGACATGCGTTACGCCCATATCCTGATCATCAACAATGACGCTCAGCATATAGGTCGGTGAACCATCGGAGCGCAGCAGGATGAAGTCATCGAGTTCGGCGCATTGCACGGTGACGCTGCCTTGAACCTGATCAACGATGGTCATTTCGCCCAATTGTGGCGCTTTTAGGCGAATGACCGATGGTCGGGCGGCTTCCTGCGCCGTCGGCACCCGATCACGCCAGCGGCCATCATAACGGAGTGGGGCTTTGGCGGCCCGCTGTGCTGCGCGCATCTCCTCAAGCTCTTCCGGCGTCGCGTAGCAACGATAGGCGTTGCCCGACGCGAGCAACTGATGTGCCACCTCAGCATGACGCGCGGCGTTGGCACTTTGGAAAACAACGTCGCCATCCCAATCGAGCTCCAGCCAGCGCATGCCATCCAAAATCGCGTCTATTGTGGCCTGCGTCGAGCGTGCTTTATCGGTATCTTCGATCCGCAGCAGGAACTTTCCACCACGTCCGCGTGCATAGAGCCAATTGAAGAGCGCCGTGCGCGCACCGCCGATATGGAGAAAGCCCGTAGGTGACGGCGCGAAGCGTGTAACAATCGGGCGGTGATCTTCACTTGCGCGCAACGGATTAATCCTGAAAACAAGGGCATGGCCGACGTGACCGAGAGCGCCCCTAGCATGGGATTACCCCGGCTTCAAACCCGAGCCGTTCGCGCGGCGCGCGTTTTCGCAGATCGCATAGAATTGTGGCTGGAAACCGAGCGTGATCAGCTTGCGCTGTGGCTTCCCGTTGCGCTCGGAACGGGTATTGGCCTGTGGTTTGCTCTGCCGCTGAAAATCGAATGGGCGTGCGTGATTCTGGCTGGCTTAGCGCTCGGGCTGGCGGGTTACGCGCTCGGGCATTATCGCCGCTTGGGGCGCTGCATCATGATTTTCGGGCTCTGCATGGCGCTCGGCTGCGCGCTAATCTGGGAGCGTGCATGGAGCATCGCTGCACCCATATTGGCGCGGCCCGCGATTGTGAGTTTCACCGGGACGGTTTCGACGGTTGAGGTTCAGGGCGCGCGCCAACGCACACGATTGGTCATCGCACCCGATGACAAGGGCCTGCCGCCGCAGATACGCGTGAATGTTGATGATAAAGACATGCCGCAAGCGCTGGTCGCGGGCGAGCGGATCAAGCTGCGCGCGCGCCTGCTTCCGCCGCCTGAGCCTTCGCTTCCTGGGGGATATGATTTCGCGCGCGGCGCATGGTTCCTGGAGCTCGGCGCGACGGGAAAGGCCTTCGACAAAGTTCAACGTATCGGGCCGCCGCGTGCCACAGGCGACACCTGGCATGATCAGCTGACGCGGCTGTTGCTGGCGCGCATGCCGGGGAGCGCGGGCGGAATAGGCGCATCGTTCATTTCAGGCGATCGCGGGGCGATTTCCCCCGCTGATGAGAACTCGATGCGCGCGAGTGGGCTCACGCATCTCGTTTCGGTCAGTGGCCTCCACATCACGGTGGCGGTGACGGGAACCATGCTGCTCACACTGCGGTTGCTTGCGCTGTTCCCGATGCTGGCACTTCGCCTGCCGTTGCTCGGCGTGGCAGCAACCACCGGGGCGGCGATGGGCATATTCTACACGCTGATCACCGGTGCCGAGGTGCCCACGATTCGCTCATGCGTTGCCGCCGTTCTCGTCATTATCGGCATCGTTATCGGGCGAGAGGCCGTTACGCTGCGGCTTGTTGCCTCGGGTGCGCTCGTCGTGCTGCTGCTCTGGCCCGAATCGCTCGTGGGGCCCAGCTTTCAGCTGAGCTTTATCGCCGTCACGTCCATTATCGCGTTTAACGAACACCCGCGGGTGCGCCGCTTCATGGAGAAGCACGATGACGACGGCTGGGGGCTGCGGGTTGGGCGCGAGGCGCTCTCGCTGATCATTACCGGCGCGGTGGTGGAGGCGGCACTCGCGCCAATCGCGTTCTTTCACTTCCATCGTTCCGGCATTTATGGCGCGTTTGCGAACATAATCGGCATTCCGCTGACCACATTTTTCATCATGCCGATGGAGGCGCTGGGGCTTATTTTTGAGCCTGTCCATTTGAGTGCGCCGTTCTGGTGGCTGGCTCTGATGGGGCTCAAACTGCTGCTTTGGATTTCAGACACGGTTGCGGCGGTTCCCGGCGCCGTGACCATGCTGCCAAATGTACCGCTTATTGCGTTCTGGTGTGTCTCATTCGGCGGCCTGTGGCTGATGCTTTGGAAGAGCAATACGCGGTTTTGGGGACTCATCCCCGCTCTCTTTGGGATCGGTTGGGCGCTGATGACGCCCGCGCCAGATGTGCTCGTCACGGGCGATGGGCGGCACATGGTGGTGCGGCTGGGGAGTAACCGGATCGCCATCCTCCGTGAGAAAGCGCATGATTATGTGCGCACGCAACTGGCGGCGCGAGAGGGGTATAACGGGCCGCTATTGCCGTTGAACGAAACGCCCGAAGCGCAGTGCAACGATGATCTCTGCCGCGTGACGCTGGTGCGCGGCACGCGGCATTGGTCGATTGCCGCCACCAAGAGCTTTTACAATCTGCCGTGGGAGCAGTTCATCGCGTTATGCTCCTCAACCGACATCTTCGTGAGCGAGCGCAAACTCCCGGCGGCCTGCCAGCCACGCTGGATCAAAGCCGACAAATGGATGCTGCGCGCCAACGGCGGGCTGGCGATCAACCTTGCGGCACAATCCGTGGAGCAAACGAAATCGCCCTTCGATCAGCACCCGTGGGTTGTGCACACGGTGCAATGGGGCCAGCCGAAGGTGCATCATGAGGAGATTGGGGATTAGGGGGCTATCGACCCGAAGAAGAATGCACAGACAGAAAATGACTGGCTGGAACGGCAAGAGAGCAGACTAAACACGGCGATCAAACGGAATAAGTTTTTCTTGCTTCAGTTTGTCAGAGGTGTCGCTCGCGTAACGGTGTGCGAATGCCTCTCGCTCATTTTGCGGGCGATTGAAATATCGATTAACTAAAGTGGAATAATCCTCACCGTGCATAAAGGGAGTTTCAACTTTCTGGAGCCAGTCGAACCAGTGTCCAATTTCGTGCGGTAAGGTTCGATAAAGCTGCGTATTTCTAATACTAGTCTCAGACGTTTGTATGATAAATTTTCCTCCTTGTCGGTCTATTTCATGTCCGTCTGATTTGAGACATCTTAACTCGATCTGATTTTCCGGACTAAGCGAATTTGTCCACTCATAGGAATAGTCGCGTTCGACGGCGTCAATGTAAATGATCGGCCCAGATGCAACCATACGCCCACTAAAAGTGCGAATCTCAGCGTAATATTTAAGCCGTCCCCACGTCGGGCTTAAAATGGCCTGTTTGCGCGTCGGTTGACGAAAAAAAATGGTGTCAATACCGCTCCAGTCAGAGGTCGGCAAAAATTCAAGTATTTGTGCGATATCATCAACAGTACAGTGGTGGCCGCAATCTCGCCGTGTGGCTTCGATTAGGAATTTTATTTGCCTCCCCTTGACGTCTCGGAGCAGCGTTTCGTGCTCCCCGATCCGTTCAAGGTATGAGCCAACGCAGCTAACATTGGGTATCGTTAGCCTATTACTTTGACCATATCCCTGCTTCGCTGTGCCAATATTTCGGTTTCGGCGGGTAGGGTTGAAAACTGATCGCATTTTGGAATTATGACAGAAAAATTGTGTTTAGCAATGTCCATAATTTACAAGATTTGACGCTCACACCTCGTCCATCAAAAACCCTCTGTGCCCATCTTTCCCCCTCAATACCGCCGCAACAGCCCCGCCAGTTTGCCTTGCACGCGCACTTGGCGCGGGGCGTAGCGTTGCGGTTCGTAGGCGCGGTTGGCGGGATCGAGCCGGATCATGCTGCCTTCTTTGCGGAAATATTTCAGCGTGGCCTCCATATCATCGATCAGGGCCACGACAATCTCGCCATCACGCGCGACATCGGTGCGGCGCACCAGCGCGTAATCGCCATCCAGAATGCCCGCTTCTACCATCGAATCCCCGGAAACCTCTAGCGCATAATGTTCGCCTGAACCCAGCAATGCGGCGGGGACGGGGAGGGTGCTTTGCCCCTCTAGCGCCTCGATCGGCATGCCCGCCGCGATGCGCCCGTGCAGCGGCAACTCAATCACGTCATTCGCAGGGCTGGGCACATTGTTCCGCTGTGGCATCGGGATAATGTCAGCGGTGGCGCCCGCGCTGCGACGGGCCATCACATCGCCGCGTTCCGGCATCTTGATCACTTCAAGCGCGCGCGCGCGATTGGGCAGGCGGCGAATAAACTCGCGCTCCTCAAGTGCGGAAATCAACCGATGCACGCCGGATTTTGATTTCAGCCCCAGTGCTTCTTTCATTTCTTCAAAAGAAGGAGAGACGCCCGTTTCTGATAACCGATCATGGATATAAAACAAAAGTTCATGTTGTTTCCGCGTGAGCATATCCCGATCCTTCGCCTTATGAACGCTCTAAAATTGAACATCAGCGGAACATTAACGCAACAAATAAGAACATGTCAAGGGCGAATAATGAGAACCTGATCGCCTTTGGACGCCATTGGTGCGTTTGGTGGCCGGATGATGAGCGCATTTGTG
>JAYVZY010000036.1:0-4423 GCA_043782885.1 Sphingomonadales bacterium
CCGTCACTTTGTATTCGGGGCAGTTGGTGGCCCAATCGCTGAAATCGGTGGTGACGACATTCGCTTGCGTGGTCGGGTGGTGGAACGTGGTGTAAACCACGCCGGGCGCAACGCGATCCGTGACCGTGGCGCGCAGCGTGGTTTCGCCCGCGCGGCTAGCGAGCTTGACCCAATCGCCCGATTTCAGCCCGCGATCTTCAGCATCCACCGGGTGAATCTCCAGCAGATCCTCGGGGTGCCACGCGACATTTGCGGTGCGCCGCGTTTGCGCGCCGACATTGTAATGCGAGAGAATGCGGCCCGTGGTAAGCAGCAGCGGGAAGCGCGGCCCGGTCTTCTCATCGGTCGGCACATAATCCGTCACCACGAACTTGCCTTTGCCGCGCACGAACGCGTCAATATGCATGATCGGTGTGCCATCTGGTGCCTTGTCGTTGACTGGCCATTGCAGCGAGCCTTCTTCATCGAGCCGCGCAAACGAGACTCCGGCGAAGGTGGGGGTGAGCCGCGCGATTTCATCCATGATTTCAGATGGATGCGTGTAACTCCAGTCCAGCCCCAATGCATTTGCGAGCCGTTGCGTGACTTCCCAATCCTCGAAGCCGTTAAGCGGAGTCATCACCTTGCGCACCGGCTGTATGCGGCGCTCGGCGTTGGTGAAGGTGCCGTTCTTCTCCAGAAAGGTGCTGCCGGGAAGGAAGACATGCGCGTAATTCGCTGTTTCGTTGAGGAAAAGATCATGCACAATCACACATTCCATCGCCGCCAACCCCGCCGAAACGTGCCGCGTATCCGGGTCGGACTGGAGAATATCTTCGCCCTGAATATAGATCGCCTTGAACACGCCATCGACCGCCGCATCGAGCATATTGGGGATGCGCAGGCCGGGCTCGGGATCGAGCGGCACACCCCAATCGGCCTCAAACAGCTTGCGCGCGGCGGAATCGCTGATGTGGCGATAGCCCGACAGCTCGTGCGGAAAGCTGCCCATGTCGCACGCGCCCTGCACATTATTCTGCCCTCGCAACGGGTTCACGCCCACGCCGCGCCGCCCGATATTGCCGGTCGCCATCGCGAGGTTGGCGATCGCCATGACCGTGGAGGAGCCTTGCGAATGCTCGGTCACACCGAGGCCATAATAGATCGCGGCGTTCCCACCCGTGGCATATAGCCTTGCGGTTTTGCGTAAATCTTCCGCATCCACCAACGTGACGGGGGCAAGCGCCTCCGGACTGTTGCGCGGTTGCGACACGAACGCGGCCCAATGCTGATACTCATCCCAATCGCAGCGCTCGCGCACGAACGTTTCATCCGCCAGCCCTTCGGTCACGATCACATGCGCAAGCGCGGTCAGCACCGCGACGTTCGTTCCCGGACGCAGCGGAAGGTGATGCTCAGCCTCGATATGCGGGGTGCGGACAATGTCGATCCGGCGGGGGTCGATCACAATCAGCTTGGCCGGCGGTTTGCCATCCTGCCCGCGCAACCGCCGTTTCATCCGCGACGCGAACACCGGATGTCCGTCAGTGGGGTTCGCACCAATCAGTAGAATAATGTCAGAATCTTCAACCGAATCAAAGTCTTGTGTGCCCGCGCTCGTGCCGAATGTTTGATTGAGACCATAGCCGGTCGGCGAGTGGCAGACGCGTGCGCAGGTATCGACATTATTGTTGCCGAACCCAGCGCGCACCAGCTTTTGCACAAGAAATGTCTCTTCATTGGTGCAGCGGCTGGACGTGATACCCCCCAGCGCGTGTTTGCCATATTGCGCGGCGATGCGCTTGAGTTCGGATGCGGTGTGGGCAAAAGCCTCGTCCCAGCTCACTTTGCGCCACGGGTCTTGGATCGACGCGCGGATCATCGGCTTGGTGATCCGCTCTTGGTGGGTGGCATAGCCCCACGCAAAGCGCCCCTTGACGCAACTATGCCCGCGATTGGCCTTGCCCTGCTTCTCCGGCACCATACGCACGACCTGCTCGCCGCGCATTTCCGCACGGAAGGTACAACCGACACCGCAATAGGCACAGGTGGTCACAACACTGCGCTCCGGTGTGCCGTTCTCGACCACGGCTTTCTCGGTGAGGGTCGCCGTCGGGCAGGCGGCAACACACGCGCCGCAGGAGACGCACTCGCTCCCAAGGAAATTATCCGTCGCCAGCCCTGCTGACACTTTGGAGCCGAAGCCGCGTCCCTCAATCGTGAGCGCGAGCGTGCCCTGCACCTCATCGCACGCGCGCACGCAGCGCGAGCAGACGATGCACTTGCTCGGGTCGAAGTCGAAATAGGGGTTGCTGGTGTCTTTGGCTTGACCAAGGTGGGTCGCAATTGGCGCAGATACGGCGTCATACCGCACATCACGCAACCCCACGGCGCCCGCCTGATCCTGCAATTCACAATCACCATTGGCGGCGCACGTGAGGCAATCAAGCGGGTGATCGGAGATGTAAAGCTCCATCACACCGCGCCGCAATTTGGCGAGCTTTGGTGTTTGCGTGTGGACGATCATGCCCTCGCTCACCGGTGTTGTGCAAGACGCGGGCGTGCCGCGCATACCATCAATCTCCACCAAACACAGACGGCACGAGCCGAACGATTTGAGCGAGTCGGTTGCGCACAGCTTGGGGATGTTCGTGCCATTCTCCGCCGCCGCGCGCATCACGGTGGTGCCGAGCGGGACTCGCACTTGGCGGCCATCAATCATCGCAGTGACGACTTGGTCACTCTTCATCTTCGGCGTGCCGAAATCGGCTTGGGGCTGATATGTCATGGCTGTCCTTTTACCACAAAATCTTCCGGAAATTGAGTCAAAGCTGACATGACGGGGTAGGGCGTGAAGCCCCCGAGCGCACACAGCGAGCCGTATTTCATCGTGTTGCACAGATCGGTCAGCACATCGATGTTTTCCGCTGTGCGATCCCCGGCGATAATCGCATCCAGAACCTCAACCCCGCGTGTGCTGCCCAGCCGGCATGGTGTGCATTTACCGCAGCTTTCAATCGCGCAAAATTCCAGAGCGAACCGTGCCTGCTTCGCCATATCGACACTATCATCAAACACGACGATGCCACCGTGCCCGATGAGGCCATCTGCAGCGGTAAAGGCCTCATAATCAAACGGTACGCCAAAATCCGCCGCAGTATGATATGCGCCCAATGGCCCGCCGACCTGAGCGGCTTTGAACGGACGTCCGGATGCTGTGCCGCCGCCAATATCATTGACCAATGCGCCGAGCGTGATGCCAAAAGCCGTTTCAAACAGCCCGCCATGCTTGATGTTGCCCGCAAGCTGGATCGGCATTGTGCCCTTGCTCCGGCCCATCCCATAATCCGCATAGGCTTGCGCGCCGTGCGCCATGATCCACGGCACGGCGGCAAGCGTGAGGACATTGTTGATGACAGTGGGCTTGCCGAACAGGCCTTCATGCGCGGGGAGGGGAGGCTTGGCGCGCACTTCACCGCGCTTGCCTTCCAGCGAATTGAGCAGCGAGGTTTCCTCGCCACACACATACGCCCCAGCGCCGACACGCACCTCAATCTCGAAGGGTGCGATCAGGCGCGCACACACTTTAACTGCATCCTGCATCTTATTGATTGCATGAGGATATTCCGAACGGATGTAGACAAAGCCCTTGCTCGCGCCCGTCGCCAGTCCGGCAATCGCCATGCCTTCAATAAGCATGAACGGATCGCCTTCCATCACCATCCGGTCAGCGAAGGTGCCACTGTCGCCCTCATCGGCGTTGCAGACGATGTATTTAATCGACGAGGGCGCATCGAGCACTGTCTTCCACTTAATCCCCGCCGGAAAGCCAGCCCCACCGCGCCCACGTAGGCCCGATTGCAGTACAGTTTCGCAGATTTTGGCGGGGGAGAGGGCGCGCGCATTTTCCAGCCCAGCCCAGCCGCCGGTCGCGGCGTAATCGTCCAGCGAGAGTGGCCGCGTTTTTCCCGCGCGCGCAAAAGTGAGGCGGGTTTGTTTGGCGATGAAGGGGTGATCGGCGATCTTGCCGATGTTCTGCGCAGTGCCCGCGAGAATGGCGGCCACATCCGCCACACCCACCGGCCCATGGCCGAGCCCATCGATCTCCACCAAAGGTTCCAACCAGTGCATCCCCCAACTTGAGACGCGCTGCACCTCCGCCCCCGCCGCTAAAAATGCGTCGGCAACTGCATCCGCCCCACACGCCAGCGCAACAGCATCATCGGAAATGCGAACAATCATAGAACGCTCGCTATCAGGGCAGAGGTTTTCTCTAAATCCAGCCGCGCATGAACCGTATGGCCGATTAGCGCGGCGGGCCCGACAGCGCACAGCCCGAGACAGTATACCGCCTCAATGTTGACGCGATGATCATCGGGTAACGCTGCCACTAACGCCTCAACGCCACGCGCCTGACAGGCCTCAGCACGACACAATTTTAGTG
>JAYVZY010000037.1:0-2755 GCA_043782885.1 Sphingomonadales bacterium
TCCTCATCCGCCACCAAATTCTGTTGGCTCACATAGGCCACGTAATTGCTCTCCGCATTTTCTGCGAGCAAATGGTAAAAGGGCTGGTCTCGTGATGGACGTATTTCTTCCGGAATAGCATCATACCATTCCTCACTATTGGCAAAGACGGGATCAATATCGAACACGACGCCGCGAAACGGAAATAGCCGATGCCGTACAACATCGCCAACGCCAAAACGAGCATGCGAGACCTGCGGCGCCTTGAGTTTTGACGCGAGATGCGATGGTGTGGCTCGAACGATCATGCCACCAACGTAAGCCGTTTTCCGCAGAAGACAAGCCGCAGTTTGCGCGTAATGACTTGGCAAGCCGCAATTCATTCGCTAAGCGGAGCGCCCGAATGACCAACCACGATCGTGGTTCACCGGAGAGGTGGCAGAGTGGTCGAATGCACCGCACTCGAAATGCGGCGTGCCCGCGAGGGTACCCAGGGTTCGAATCCCTGCCTCTCCGCCAACACTAAATCCCGCGACATCCGAAGTCATCCAATAAATGCTTGAATTCAGGCCATAAAATGTATTTTTAGTCCGAGGAAAACCGAGGGTATCTGACCAAATCTACGGCCGGTTGGGGGCATAGATTTGCGTCATGGGGGGCACGCATATGCTGTTCAGGGAGCCCGCCACACTCGCGACTATGCTTGGAAACTGCTGCGTGACAATCAGCATCCTAGGCTTGAGAGCAAGCGTTTGAAGCTGGTTGCGGAGATGTCCAATATATGGTCAACAGCGATCGAATTTACATAGGTATTACAAAACATAAATCGATCGTGGCGGCGAATTAAATGGCGATCGTTCTCACGTCGCTACGTTGTCATAGATTGTTGCGCCACAAGGTTGTTCCTGCCTTCCATGATACGCCTACCTCATGCCAATACGCGGCAATTTTCTCTTGTGGTTGTATGTCGAGGAGTTCCTCCACAGGTGAGTCGAAATAGGTCAAGTCGAAATCGCCCTTGAAGCATCGGCCGAAATCAACATCATAGCTCGACATGGTGACAACTTCATTGAGGCTATCGGTGCCGTTCGTTTCGATGGCGGGCAGGCAACGATTATGCGCCATCGGGTGGCCGTTCACGAAGCCGGGCTTCTCTGCTGTCTCACGAATCGTGAAGCGCGCTTCGGCCAAACGGCGATCATGTGCGGCCAGCGTTGCACCGAAGATGCCGCCCGGCTCAAGGCGCGGCCCAGCCTTGCCGACGACCACTGGACGGCTCATCTGAATCGATCCGAGTTTCTTTGGATAGCCCTGATGCTGGCCACGCAGCATGGCGAACTCCTTATCCACCCAGATATACACGCAGCGCGAATAGGTTTTGCCCTGAAAGGTGCAGCGCACCACGATGAACATTTCTTTATATTGCACGCGCACAGGATCGAGAATTTGTGCCGGATCATCGCTGGTACTCTGCCAGTCGGCCCAAATGGCGGCAACCGCACCGGGATCTTCAGTTGCGAGGCCGAACCCTTCCGGCAGCAGCGCCGCGACCCGCGCAGGATCAACGCGGTATTCCAACGTGATCAACTCTCCCGAATAATGCCACGGCACGGGGGGCACGATCGAAGCCTTGCCCGATGGCGTGCGCGGATAAAAGAGACCTGCCATAAAATGTCCTTCATTCAAGATGAGGTCCGTTCTAACGACTCTCGCGGCGCAAACCTTGGCCGGAACGGCCAAAGCGTTCTGAGTGGTGTGCGTTAGGACGGTATCAAAGGAGATGTTACATGACCACCGAATATCGGCGTATTCTGCTCGACGGCTATCCCATTCTCGTCACGCGCGACGGCGACCGTCTGGTCACGCGCGACGGGCGCAGCATCGATGTTAATGACGCAGTCCATTTGCCGCCATGCAACCCCAGTAAAATCATTTGTGTGCATTTGAATTACCATAGTCGCGTGAATGAGTTCATGACCAAGCTGCCGCCCGCGCCCACCTATTTTCATAAGCCGATTACCGCATTGTCTGGCCATAAGGCGAGCATTGTGCGGCCTGAACGCTGCAAATTCCTGAACTATGAGGGTGAGATTGGTATCGTCATCGGGCGCACATGCCGTAATGTCTCCCCGGCGGAGGCGGGAGACTATATTGCGGGCTACACGGTCGCCAACGACTATGGATTGCACGACTTCCGCGATACCGACGCGGGTTCCATGTTGCGTGTCAAAGGTGCGGACACACTGTGCCCGCTGGGGCCGGGACTGGTGACGGGCTGGGATTTCCAGAACAAGTTCATACGTACCTACGTCAATGGCGTGCTCAAGCAAGATGGCAACACGACGGATATGGAATGGGATATGCATTATCTGGTCGCGGATATTGCCCGCACGATTACCCTCGAACCTGGTGATGTGCTGCTGTCCGGCACGCCGGCCAACAGCCGGCATGTGCAGCCCGGCGATGTCATCGAGGTTGAAGTGGAAGGCCTTGGGCGTTTGTCCAACACGATCGTTCAGGGCATGATCCCCATCCGCGAGGATTGCGGCGCGCAGCCGAGTGAATCGGAGGAGGTGATCTCTACCGTGATGGGGGGGGATTGGGAATTTCGCGGAAAACGTGCGGCGGGCGGCCAAGGAGCTGCTTTTTACGAATCAACGCTCAAGAGTTAGTTGACGCTTCCCTCCAATATCTGGAGAGTTTTCAGATCGGAATGGAAATCGAGCGCATAATCCCCGCCTTCGCGCCCAATACCGCTGATGCCGATGCCGCCAAA
>JAYVZY010000038.1:0-3610 GCA_043782885.1 Sphingomonadales bacterium
GATGATCTCACGCGCTACGCCGAAACGCTTAGCTCTTCTTAGGGGGCGCTACTGTAATTTTTACCGTTTCGCCGGAGTTTCCGGGAAAGCCGGTGAACATCGCATCGATCAAGTTGGGCACCAGATACGTAAGCGTGTCGACGCTCGACACAGCCTTGGCATGGCCCTCGAACACGCGTTGTCCGCTCGCTTTGCTCTCAATCTTCATATCGAGGCCACTGGTGTAAACGATGTAACTCTCAACCCGATCATAGCCGCCGAACAGGAATGGATCATAGCCGAAGGCGAAACCGCCGTGCCACCCACGACGGCCGTAATAGCCGATCGGTCCATAGCCCCAAGGGCTATAGCCACCCCACGGTCCATAACCGCCCCAGCCACCGTAACCCGTGAAGGGTTCAGTTCGTGTCATCGTTTTGCCTTTGTCTACGCCATAATCAAGGCTGACCACGAGTGTGGCTGCATCAGGAGAGGCGGCTGGACGATAGCCCTGCGCATTAAGTTTGGCCGAGACCAAATCAGCATAATGCCCAAATTCTAAGCTCGGTGCTTTGGCCGGCTCGCTCGCGCGAATCGTATATGTCTGGCCCGCAGGCGCTGGCATCGTCTGGAATCGTGCGACTTGAGCATTGAAGGATTCGGCGCACCCAGTTAGCGCCAGCGCGGCGGCCGCAATGAAACCCAACTTACGCATCATAATTCCCCTAGTCCAAGAGAGTCTTTCTTACCATACTCAGATAGGGCGGAGCAAATGAACAACGCTTGAATGATCGAAGATGCCGAAAGTGGCATTGACCGCCTTCCTCCACCCGCTTATACGCGCGCTCTCAAAAGGCTTTATTGGGCCCGATGGCGGAGTAGCTCAGCCGGTTAGAGCAGCGGAATCATAATCCGCGTGTCGGGGGTTCGAGTCCCTCCTCCGCTACCATCACCCAATCCCATACCTGCTCACCCAATCCCCATCAGTCCGAGAAAGTGCCTGATTCCTGAGGGTTATAGTTGATTCGCGTCCCTGCCTGTTTCGAGCCGTTTCAGGGCATCCAAATTTGCGGTGGGGGTATTTTGGGGGTATCGAAATCACCGAAATCGAAGAGTGCAGGGGCAATACCCCCAAATGTGCTCCTCGTCGAAGGAGCGATACCCCCATGTCGATCAAAGAAATTCAGGCAAGAAGCGCGGTTTCACGAGCCAAACCGTATAAATTGGCGGACGGCGGAGGGCTTTTTTTGCTCGTTCAGCCGAATGGTTCGAAACTGTGGCGGATGAAGTATCGCTTCGGTGGCAAGGAGAAGCTCCTGTCGTTCGGCGCGTATCCCGAAATCAGCCTTTCGGCGGCGCGAGAGCAGCGCCTTAAAGCCAAGCATACTCTCACTTTGGGACGCGACCCGATGGAAGGTATGACACGGCCATCGGCCAAAGATGCCAAGTCATTCGAGCAGATTGCGACCCTTTGGCACGGAAACCGTGTTGCAAGTCTGGATACAGCACATGCTGTCCGCGTCTGGTCGAGGCTCGAACGCGATGTTCTGCCCGTTATTGGTGACATGCACATCGAACGGATCACAGCTCCCGATGTGCTGGCGATGATCCGAAAGATCGAAGCGCGCGGAGCGCTCGACATCAGCCGTCGCGCCAAACAATGCGTCGGTCAAGTTTTTCAGTTTGCGATTGCATCAGGATGGGCGAAGGCCGACCCAACTGCCCATCTGCGCGGAGCCTTGAAACCCAAGCCCCGCGTCCAGCACATGAGCCGTCTCCCGATGGCCGACCTGCCGCACTTTTTGGCAAAGCTGAATCGCTACACCGAGGAGAACCCGCGCCGGTTGGCCATTACCCGAAACGCGGTCCACTTCGCGCTGTTCACATGGGTGCGAACCAAGGAGTTGCGGTTTGCGCTGAGAACCGAATTTGAAGGGCTGGGAACTCCCAACGCAATTTGGCGTATACCCGCCGAACGCATGAAGATGAAGCGCGAGCATGTTGTGCCGCTGTCGTGTCAGGCCGAGACGATTGTCGCAGAGATGCTGGCTGCCAGTAAGGAACTTTATGTGTTCCCTGGTTTAAAGCCTTCAAGCCCGTTGTCCGAAAACACTATGATCTACGCGCTCTATCGAATGGGCTACATCAGCCGCCAAACGGTCCACGGCTTTCGCAGCAGCGCCAGCACCTGGGCGAATGAGCAACTCGTCGAATATGGCGATCCGCCAATCTGGATGCGCCGCTACCACGAGGATTGGGTCGAGATGCAACTCGCGCATTCCGAAGACAACGAAGTTCGCGGGGCATATAACGCGGCCGAATATCTCGCTCCGCGCCGTAGAATGTTACAGGATTGGGCCGACTATATCGACGCGCAAACAACCGCAGGCCTTGCTACGCTTCGTCAGCACGACGTTCCCGCCGCGCGACCGTACCTCTATGTTGTGAGGTAGGTAACGCGCCCTGCCTGAGCGCACATAGGTCAAACAGCAATGTCTTATTCCGATACGTAAACCGTAGGGCGATAGGCAACGGGGCTTTCAACCCAGCGGTCGATCTCGGATTCGCGCCAGCCTGCGCCATTGATGCTAATCTGAACTTGGCGCGGGAACGTGCCTTCGCCGATCTTTCGATAGAGCGTGGAACGGCTCAGGCCCGTGCGGTGAAGCACGGTCTTGATCCGGACGATGCGGTCGGGGGATGGTGCCATAATCAATCTCCAATCGGGTCTTTCTTGCGTGAGAAAGGAAGGATTGGGAGCAATTGAGACGGAATCAAGCAGTTTTTGCGCTTGTCGTAGTGTAGCGTGCAAAGACTTGCCGTAGCGTAGCTTGCGCTAAGCGGTCGACACTTCAATCTGGCGATAATTGAAGTTTGGGCAATGTGATCCTCATCGAGGAGGAAGTGATTCGCCCTCAAATCACTAAGCTATGCGGCGCGCACTTCGGCGAGCAAATCAGGGTGACGATCCAGGACCTTGAACAATTTGACTAGTGCGAGTGGCGGCCTAGTTTTGCCATTCTCATAGCGCGAAAAGGCGTTGGCACCGCCGCCAAAAATCTCAGCCGCTTCACGCTGGTCGAGATCGAGTTTCTTGCGCACGGTGCTGATAAACGCCGGATCAACAATCGCGGCGTTGACCTGTTTGCCGAACGCCTTCATGTCTGCGCTGATCGCGCGCGACGTGGCGGCGTCAAACACACCTTCACCACATGCGGGGCAATACTCGCCCGCGACTTGCGCAAACACGGTGGCTTCCCCCTTATAGGTATAGGGCATGTCGCGGACATCCTTGACCAGATCAGCCATTCCGCAATTTGGGCATTTCATCGTCATAGCTCCTTGAACGAAACAATCAGCACATCATCGATCACCGTCAGTTTGAGATAGACCTCTCCTTGCGGTGTTGCCGGTCGATACACATCCTGCCAGATACGGTTATCAGCATGGGTCGTCATGCTCTTGAAAAAATCGCCGATGGTGAGCGCGCGGATAACATCAAGCATGTCATCAAACGCCATGTCCATCGCCGCTGCACCGCCAAGCGCTGTCATCGTCGCCCGAACATGCCCTTGTTCAAGAAGCGTATGAACGACCGACAGCGGGCAATGCGGCTTACGCTTTTCCATTA
>JAYVZY010000039.1:0-10144 GCA_043782885.1 Sphingomonadales bacterium
GCGCAAGCGAGCGATGTTGGCGCGGTGCTTCCAGATGACGATGGCGGCCATCAGGGCGAGGACGATGGCCATCTCGGTGTGCCCGAGTGCGAACGCGACGATGGGTGCGGCGACGGCGCTCGCCATACCGCCGACCGAGGAGATGCGCGTGGCGAACATCCCGCCGAGCCAGACGAGCGCGCAAATGAGGCCGATGGGCCATGCCAGCGCAAAGCTGACGCCGAGCATCGTCGCGACGCCCTTGCCGCCTTTGAACTTGAGACAGACGGGATAGCAATGGCCGATGAGGGCGCCGAGGGCAGCGGCTAACGGAACATATGCAATTGGCGGTTTTAACAAATCTGCAATTGGCACGACGTTGATACTTGAGGCCAATATAACGGCCAGTGCGCCCTTACCCATATCAAGCAAGAGCGTGGCCGCCGCCAGCCCCTTGCGCCCGGTGCGCAAAACATTGGTCGCGCCGATGTTTCCCGATCCGATCTCGCGGAGATCGCCCGCACCAAACACCCGGGTCAGGATCAGACCGAAGGGAATGGAGCCCAGCAAGTACGCCATGCCAAACGGCAATAAATAAATACAAAACAGTGCACCAATTTCCTCTGACATAAACCACCCTAACCGCAAACCCCCTTCCCCCCAAGACCTATTTGCGGCACATGTCAGCCGCATGACGATGCCCGACGCTAACGCCCCCCTGCTGTTCTTCGATTCGGGCGTTGGTGGCCTTTCGGTGCTCGCGGAAACGCAGAAACTCCTCCCCCAAGCCCCCATCGTCTATGTCGCGGACACCGCCGGCTATCCGTACGGCACCAAGTCGGAAGCTGAGATTGCTGCGCGCGTGCCCGCTTTGCTCGGGCGGCTGGCGGAGCGCTATCATCCGCGCCTGATCGTGATTGCGTGCAACACTGCCTCCACCATCGCGCTGCAACACGTGCGGGCCGCGCTTGATATTCCGATTGTCGGCACCGTGCCCGCGATCAAGCCCGCAGCGCTCGCCTCCAAAACCCGCGCGATTGGCGTGCTCGGCACGCAGGCGACGATTCGCCAGCCTTATGTCGATAAGCTCTCGGCAGAGTTCGCCAGCGATTGCCTCGTGCTGCGTTATGGCTCGGCGCGGCTGGTTGATCTAGCTGAGGCGAAGCTGCGAGGTGAGGCTGTGGCGCGCGATGATGTGCGGGCCGAACTTGATGGACTTCTCAGCCAACCGGGCGGCAATCGCGTTGATCAGATTGTCCTCGCCTGCACCCACTTCCCGCTGATCCTAGACGAACTTACCCAGGCCACTCGCACCAATATAGCATTTGTTGATGGCGCGCAGGGCATCGCGCGGCGGATCGCTCATCTCACCGCCGACCAGAGCTGGCCCACGGAATCCCAGCCAGGGCGCGCCATTTTTACGAGCGGGAATGACATTTCAACGCTGCGCCCCGCGCTCGCGCGTTACGGGCTTTCGGTCGTCGATCCCTATTGATTGCAAGTGACAATTCTTAGTCGGGCGTTAACTCTTTTTTAGCCATCTCTGTGCGAAACAGTCTCATAGTTTGAACTGAATGGGGTTTTTCATGCGCGTTCTCGCGATGGCATCGCAAAAAGGTGGATCTGGAAAGACCACATTGTCTGGCCACTTGGCCGTGCAGGCACAATTGGCGGGCGCAGGCCCGGTTGTTCTCATCGATATTGATCCCCAAGGGTCATTGGCCGATTGGTGGAATGAGCGTGAGGCTGATTTACCAGCTTTTGCGACAACCACAATCGCACGACTTGCGGCTGATTTGGAGATGCTGCGCCAGCAGGGTTTCAAGCTTGCGGTGATTGATACGCCGCCCGCGATCACGATGGCCATTCAGAGCGTCATCTCGGTTGCCGAGCTTATAGTGATCCCCACCCGCCCCTCGCCGCACGATTTGCGCGCTGTCGGCGCGACAGTCGATATTTGTGATCGTGCAGGCAAGCCCCTCATTTTCGTCATCAACGGTGCCACGCCAAAGGCAAAGATTACGCATGAAGCCGCCGTTGCGCTCTCGCAACATGGCACAGTGGCCCCCGTAATGATGCACCACCGCACCGACTATGCCGCGTCTATGATTGATGGCCGCACCGTAATGGAAGTTGATCCAAACGGCCGCTCGGCACGCGAGGTGATCGACCTTTGGGCCTATATCTCTGATCGGCTTGAGAAAAATTTCCGCCGCACCGTGTTTGTATCTCCAGCCGCAAGTGCACCCGCTTCAATCGCTCGACCCACTGCCGGTGGGTTTGGCCGTCGGGTGATGGGATAAGCACATGGCCGATTCCAAACCACTCGCATCGCTCTCCCCCTCGTTGCTGGCCCGCAAAGGATCGGCACGCCCCGCGATGCGCCCGCAAGCTTATATCAACCTCGCAGCACATAAAGATGATCATGTCGAAGACCTTGGCTGGAATGATATGGGCCATGATCTCACGTTACACGAAGTCATTGCCCTCCCCGGTCACGAGCTCCCTGATAATGTTGTCGAAATGGAGACGCCGAGGGTTGTTCAGCAGCAGCACGGTCTGTCTCAGAATTTCGAACAGCCGAACGTTGCCCAGTTTGAGCAGCATGTCGTGCGTGCAGCACCGGGCAGTCATGGCAAGGCGGCGTTCACGCTGCGGCTTGATCCTGAACGCCATCTCAAGTTGCGATTGTTCTCTGCGCTCACGCATCGCTCTGCTCAACAGATTGTCACCGCAGCATTGGATGCTGTTCTTGAAGCCCAGACCGAAATGATCGCCTCCGCTACACTGCAAAGCCCCAAAAGGATAATGTCATGAAACCGATGAACATTCTGAAGGTTGCCAAGAATTCGCTCCTCATTACCGTTGCCGTATCCGGCCTCGGCTTGGGCGTGGTCGTTGCATCAACTGTCGATGGCTATGTCTCGCCCCAGCGCGCGGCGAAGGCGGAGAGTGAGGCTTCTCAGGCACTATCTAACCAACATTATTCTGAAGCCATCACACTTGGTGAGGAGGCACTGAAGGGTGCGCCACGCAACGCCAACTATCGAATGATGCTGGGGCTGGCCAACCTTTCCGCTGGGCGCTTTGCGTCAGCTGAAACTCTGTTTGGCGATGTCTTGACGCTCGATCCCACGAACGCGCGTGCCGCGCTCAATCTCGCACTCACGCAGGTCGCGCTCGATCACGCGAGTGAAGCGCGGGCAACGCTTGAAATTCATCACGACCAAATTGCTCCCGCAGATTACGGGTTGGCGCTCGCGCTGGCGGGTGATGCGGCGGGTGCCGTGCGCACGCTGGAAGCTGCTGCACGTACCGATGGCGCAACCGCCAAAACACGCCAGAATCTGGCGCTTGCTTATGCACTGTCTGGTCGTTGGGACGAGGCAAAAACAACCGCGGCCCAAGATCTCTCGCCGGACTTGGTTGATAAGCGCATGTCCGACTGGGCGCAAATGGCACACCCGAAGGCTGCATGGGAACAAGTGGCAGCACTGCTCCATGTTGCGCCAGCAAATGATCCCGGCCTACCCTACCAACTCGCTTTGAACAGCGCAGCAGCGGCACCTGAAATGGCCGTCGCAAAAGCCTCACCACCACCGGCTGCCGTCACAACCGCAGCGAGCAGCAGTGAAGCGACCACGGCGCGCTACGAAACATCTGGAACAGCCCCTGCCACCGCGTCATTTGAATCGGCACCTGCGCGCGGCGCAACCGCAGAAACGGGAGCACCTTCAATCGCGTTCGCGCCTTCGCATCCCGTTGTTCAACCAACTCCGACCGTCGCGCCGCAGGTTGCTCGCTTGATTCACGCAGCAGCCGGACCAACGAAACGGTCTATCAACGAACAGGCGAGTCAAAAAGCGTTGGGCGTTGCGCATGCCGTAGCTGCTCACCCGCTTGCATCACTCATCAAGCATCACAGCTTCTCGACAGGCCATTTCGCGGTGCAAATTGGCGCGTATAAGAGCGTCGCTTTGGCTAAATCCGCATGGAGTCGCGATGTAAAGAAAGTCTCGGCGCTGCGCAGCTATGATCCGGCACAAAGTCACTTCAACGTTCATTCGGCGTCGTATTATCGCCTCGCTGTCACCGGCTTCAATACACGTTATGAGGCTGATGCGGTCTGCGCAAAATTGCGCGCCTCTGGCGGCAACTGCTTCGTGCGCTCCGTGAACGGCGACCAACTCGCATCATGGGTTCATCCGCGCGGAGGCATCCAAATGGCTGCCCATGCACATGCAGCAGCGCCAAAGGTTGCGGCCAAGATGCACGTAACGCCGCCAGCCAAGCCCGCCACGCCAGTTCTGGCAAAGGCGACACCACAATCTGTACTTCACCAAATTGGCACAATTAATAATCCAAATTTGGCTAAATCGGTTTCAAAGCCGATGCCTAGACCTTCGCAAGTTGCTGGAGGCCAACTCGCGGCACGCCGCTAGGCTATACGCTGCTAGACTAGGCGAGTAGCCGCCCACCTTTCAGCGTGGCGGTTACTTTTCCCTGAACGGGGAGCGCTTCAAACGGCGTGTTGCGTGCGCTGCTCTTGAACGTGTTTCCGCGAACTTGCCACGGCGTATCTGGGTTGAACAGGATCAAGTCGGCAGGCGCACCCACCACGATCACGCCTGAGTCCACCCCCAACAGACGAGACGGCGCGAGCGATAACATCGCGAACAAACGTGGCAAATCGACCAATCCGTCCCGCACCAGACCAAGCCCGAGCGCAAGCAGCGTCTCAGCGCCAGACATGCCGGGGGCGCTATCAGCAAACGGAAGCCGCTTTGCCTCCGGCCCGCGCGGATCATGCGTCGAGCAGAGCACGTCCACGGTGCCATCCTGGATAGAATCCAGCGCCGCACGACGATCTGCCTCCGCACGCAACGGTGGAGAAAGGCGCGCAAAAGTCGGGTAATCATTCACCGCAATATCCGAAAGCAGCCAATGTGCGGGAGATATTCCGCATGAAACACGCAATCCCTCTGCTTTTGCGGCACGAATGAGCGCAAACCCAGCAGATGTAGTAACTTGGCGAATATGCAGCCGCGCGCCGGTTTCGCGCACAAGCGCAATATCGCGCGCGATCGCCATTGCCTCAGCTGCAGCCGGTGCGGCGGCCAGGCCGAGCCGGGTCGCGGTTTCTCCCGCAGTTGCCACCGCGCGCCGCGTGAGTCCGTCATCTTCAGCGTGGCTGATGACTGCGAGGCCGAGCGCATCGGCATAAGATAGCGCGCGCAACATCACGCCGCTGTCCGAAATCCAGCCACGCCCCGTGCTCACCGCGCGTGCCCCCGCCTTGCGCATCAGTCCGTATTCGGCGAGTTCAGTGCCTGCGAGGCCCTTGGTTGCGGCCGCGAGTGGATGCACCCACAAATCGGGCTTGGCCGCGAGCGCCGCGCGTTGCACAAGCCCTGGGTCATCAAGCGGCGGGTTTTGATCGGGCATCAGCGCAATCCGCGTGATCCCGCCCGCGATACACCCCCGCTTATCGACCGAGAATACACCAAAATCGACAATCCCTGGCGCGATATGCTGGCCTTTGGCCGCTATTCGCTCAGCATCGGCAGGGATATCAATCGCGCCGACTGCCACGATCTTATCGCCTGCTATCAGCACGTCACCGCGCACGACGCCATCAGCGAGAACCAAATTGCCGCCAGTGATCGCTAATGATCGGCTCATGATCGCGCGACCCCCACGCTTGCGTCGCGCCGAGCGCGCGTCAGCACATCGAGGCACGCCATTCGCACAGCGACACCCATTTCTACCTGCTCGGCAATCACCGAGCGCTCCGGATCATCAGCCACATCACTCGAAATCTCAACGCCACGGTTCATTGGCCCGGGGTGCATGACCATCGCGTCTGGCGCCGCTCCCGCCAACCGTTCCCGCGTCAGGCCATATAAGGCATGATATTCGCGCGCGGAGGGCACATACGCCCCTTCCATCCGCTCTGTTTGCAACCGCAGCATCATAACGACGTCAGCTCCAGCAATCCCTTCATCCATATCGGTGAATACATCCACCCCCATAACATCCAAACCGGTTGGTATAAGAGTTGGTGGTGCGATAACGCGCACCTCGGCGGCAAGCGATGTCAGCGCCAAAATATTTGATCGCGCGACCCGACTGTGCAGAATATCACCACAAATCGCCACTTTCAGCCCATGAATGCGGCCCTTGTGGCGGCGGATCGTGAGCGCATCGAGCAGCGCCTGCGTGGGGTGCTCATGCCAACCATCGCCAGCATTCAACACCGGGCAATCAACTTTCGAGGCGAGTAGCGCAACGGCACCAGATGACCCATGCCGGATCACAATCACATCGGGCCGCATCGCATTCAGCGTGATCGCCGTATCAATCAGCGTTTCGCCCTTCTTCACGCTCGATTGCGCAACGGCCATATTGACGACATCGGCACCAAGCCGCTTGCCGGCAATCTCAAAGCTGAGCAGCGTGCGGGTGGAATTTTCGAAAAAGGCGTTAATCTGCGTCAGGCCGCGCAATCGACCGTCATGTTTTGATGATTGCCGGTTCAGATCAACCCATTGTTCGGATTCATCCAGCAAAAAGGTAATTTCGTGCGGCTGCAAGCCTGCGATGCCCAGCAGATGGCGATGGGGGAAGAGTGACGATGTCATTAAAACGTCGGTGTAGTGGGGGAGCGTCGTGGACGCAAGGGGGGCAATCAGATGGCGCGTGCGATGATCCGCTACCGCCCCAAATACCCCGCCATACTTGGAGCATCGACGACCTTGTACGGCACGCCGTGCCTGTCGAGGAAGAGATGCTCCATCTCCTCGCGGGTAAATGGCCGCGAGCCGAGCCGCCCGAACACCGCCATTTGCCCCCCGGTTTCATCGACCGCGCGATCCCGATCCAACCCCTTGGAAAGTGCAATCGCAGGCGACGGCGTGTGCGCCCAGGCGATCAACTCTGGCTTGGGCGGCGGCGAGAAGCCGTAGAAATTCGGCTGGCTGGCGGGTGAGGTGAGTTGGATCACCTTCATCCCGTTCCGCCCATCCGCCACATAGGCGAAGAACGAGGCGTTGGTGCTGGCGATGATGACATCCTCCACATCAGTCATCTGCCCATCGAAAGTCTCTTTCCGATAGACGACAGGCGCGCGCGGATTGGTGATGTTGAGGATGACCAGCCCCTCCGCTTTGCCCGCGACATAGGCGTAAGTGCGTGCCAGATAGAGCTTGCGCGCGTCCTTCAGGCGCACGGTTCCGGACGGCACGGGAACAGGCGCAGGAAGATGCGTGACATCAAACAGCTTCACGCCCTCCGCATCTGTCACCCAGAGATAGCGGAACTGCACCGCGCTCGCCCGCGCATCGGTCAGCGGCACAGTGGCCGCAAGCTTGGGGTGCAGCGGATCATCCAGATCAACCACCACCAGCCCAATTTTCGCGGTGATATAGGCGATGTGCCCCGCCAAGGTGATGTGCCGCGCACCATCGAGCACATGGTCAGGGTTCCACGTCACCGCGCGCTTCAGGAAATTGTTGCGGAACTCGCCATCCGCAAAGGTGTTGATGTTGACCATGATCAGCCCCTCCACCGAATCCGTAATCGCCGCGTAGCTGTATATCGGATGGAAGGGCTGCTCTTGATTGGCCTCGCGCAGCGCGGCGGTGTTGCGCGTGGGGGCAATCGGCTGGTTGGTGGCGAGCGCCATGCAGGTGGCATTGGCACTCGCCACATGCGCATTCTGCCCTAGCGGCGAGAAGGGTGCGGTGATGATCGGTTCGGAGAAGCCCTTATTGCCGATGCTCGCGACGTCATAAACGCGGAAGCCGCCGCGCCCTTCCGCCACGAACATATATTCGCCGCGCAGTTGCAGGCAGTTGACGCGGTCTTTCGTGCCTTTGGTGACGTTGCGGAACAATTCGGGCGGGTTGGTCTCGCCGCTCGCGTGTTTGTCAAACGGCGTTCCGCGCTGCCAGTTGATGAGCTCGCGTTTGTTCTTTTCCACATGGAGTTTGTAATAATCGGGGTAAGCGTATTTCTGCAGATACGAGCCGATCACCGCCTGTGGTTCCTGCCATTCGGTCACGCGCACCGCCTCAAAGCCGCCCTCCAGCCCGGTCCAAGCGTGCATTCCGACGAAGTTGATCGTGTTGGTACCAAGCAGCAACAGTTGCGCCATGATCGCATTATTGTCCTCATTCGCCGAGAGATGACAATCCGAGCAGCCCTTAGTCTCGGTGGTGCGGACGGTGTGTGGGAAGTGTGGTGCGAAGGCTTGGCTAGAGAAGCCGCTGGCGGAAATGGGGGGTTGTTGCACATAAATGCGCTCGCGATTCACATTGGTAGACGAGAGAATGAGCGCCGACGTTGACCGGATCGGCGCGATGATATTGCCCTTCGTCGTCTGGTGTCGCCCAAGCTGGAACATGTCATCGCGCGCCACTTGCGGGTTATAGGTGGCGTAGTTGCGCGTCGTTTCGCCCTCATATTTGTGCATCGCCGTTTTCCAATTCGCCTCAATCGGCAAATGGCAACCGCCGCACGATGTCGTCCATGAAAGGTGGCAGGTGTAGCAGGTCATGTTACTATCATTGTGCGCGCGATCATTTGGCGCGACGCCTGGCCCCCAATTCTGTGAGCCATTCTCGGCCTTCCCCATCAGCTTGGCGCGCGCGGCGCGAATGTTGAAATGCGACGAATTCTTGTCGACCGAATCCTTCACCAAACTCACCCGCCATTCCAGCTTCGGATCAATAGTCGAACGCTGGATCAGCACGCGTTCGCCATTCGCGCCCGTCTGCCATTCAAAGCGGCGTTGGCCGTCCGCGTTCCTCAACAGCGCGAGATTGTTGCCCTTGGGCGCGGCAGCGAGATTGGACGTGATGAGCGTCGGCAGCGCATCAACCGTGCCGTGGCAATCCTTGCAGCCAATCTCCACCGCATTCGCCACTTCGCCGTGGATCATGCCATTGCCGTGGCTGTCTTGCGCGAAGTGGCAATCGGCGCATTGCATCCCCTTTTCAGCGTGAATGTCCATCATATGCACCGCTTTGCCGGGCTGCGCTCCGGCTGGGGCGAACTCGGGAACACCCTTTTTGCGCCATTTTTCGGGGTCCTCATTCTTCACAATCTTGCCGTCTGCATCGAGCAAATTGCCCTCGCGGTCACGCTTGAACACGCCCCGGAAGTTCCAGCCATGCCCGTGATAGTCGGCGAATTGTGTGTCCTTCAAATCCTTGTTGAGTGAATAAACGTTACGCAGAAACGCCGGATCGCCCCATTTGCCGCGTGGAGCCGCACCTTCTGGGTTCCGCTCGTTGGTCGCGCGCACTTCCGCCGCTGTCGGGTATTTCTGCTTGGCGGGCCACATGGCGGCGGCATCCGATTCATAATCCCACATCGTGTAACCGAGGAAGCTGTTCAGGAAGATATTCGGCTGATGCATGTGGCAATTCATGCACTGCGAAGTGGGGATAGCGCGGGTGAAGGCGTGTTGCAGCGGGTGGCCGCTCTCGGTTTTGTTGATTGTCGAGTCAACGGTAACGCTCTGCCCATCGCGGCCATATTGCGCGTAAGCAAGACTGTGGCGCGGCTCGCGGTCATTGGCATAGACGACATGGCAACCCGCACAGCCCGATTGGCGGTAATCGCCCTGCTGGTCATTCGTGCCCATGAACCACATGAACGGATCATTGAGCCGCGTTTTGTGGATGTTGAGCAGCGGAATCGCGACGCGCAGGCCTGTGCCGGGGCCACGGTTCGATTGCTTGAGGTCAGGCCGTCCCGGTTCTTCCATCCGCTGGATATTGCCGCTTGGGTTGGGTAGGCCGATCTCAGCGAATTGCGTGCCTAGAGTGCGCCCGCCACGCTCGAACACGCGGAAGACATCTCCCGGTGGCGTCACCTGCCATTCCGGCAACGGATAGAGATAGGGCAGCGCCCCGCGCGATTTCTGCTCGGGCGTGACCGTGCCGAAGGGCGTGCCGGGAGACATGATCTTCGCGGGCTCGCCCTTCACCGTATACGCCTCGCCGAAAATGTAATTCTTGAACGGAATGATGCCATTGTTATACGCAGCCCCGCCGAACAACATCGCGCCCGAGGACATCAACGAGCGTTCCGCCGCCTCGATAGTGTCAAGATGACACGCGCCGCAGCTCTGCCGCACCACGCGATAATCAGACGGGTT
>JAYVZY010000040.1:0-4708 GCA_043782885.1 Sphingomonadales bacterium
TAACCCAGCGAATCATGCAAGACTTGGCGAATATAGAAATGGAAACGGTATGACGGTCCGCGCGGCACTTTTGGGCACTGGTTCGGCGCTTCCCAAACGAAGAGTGACCAACGCCGAGCTTGCTGAACAAATCGATACGAGTGACGAATGGATCGTGGAGCGGACGGGCATCACTGCACGGTATATTGCTGGCGAGGGGGAGACGACGGCAACACTCGCGACCGAGGCGGCTGCGAGGGCGCTAGCGGCTTCAGGCTTGGCCGCTGATAAAATTGATCTCCTTATTCTGGCTACCGCCACACCTGATCAGACGTTTCCGGCGTCCGCGACGATTGTGCAGGCGGCTCTTGGTATCGACGATTGCATAGCCTTTGATGTCGGCGCGGTGTGCTCCGGCTTTCTCTATGCTTTGGGAATTGCGAACAGCATGATCGTGTCCGGAGCGGTCAAAACGGCGCTCGTGATTGGTGCCGAGACGTTCAGTCGCATTCTGGATTGGGAAGACCGCACGACTTGCGTGTTGTTTGGTGATGGTGCCGGTGCCGTGGTGCTCCAAGCGGCCGAGGGCGACCGTGGTATCCTTGCGTCTAAGTTGCACGCCGATGGGCGGTATAACGGGTTGCTGTATGTCGATGGCGGCCCTTCCACAACGCAAACGGTCGGCAAAGTGCGGATGAAGGGCGGGGAAGTCTTCCGGCACGCTGTGACCAACCTCGCTGACGTGCTCACCGAGGTTATGGCGGAGGTTGGTCTGAGCAATGCGGACATCGACTGGGTGGTGCCGCATCAAGCGAATAAGCGGATTTTGGATGCGACGGCGCGCAAGCTGAATCTTGCGCCCGAGAAGGTTATTGTGACTGTTGACCAGCACGCAAACACTTCCGCAGCCTCGGTTCCGCTCGCGCTTGACCTTGCGATCCGCGACGGAAGAATCAAGCCAAACGATCTGGTCGTGCTGGAAGCGATGGGTGGCGGCTTCACTTGGGGTGCTGCTGTGCTGCGCGTATAACAGCTAAATCGCTCTGAAATAACGACAAATATGATGACTCATACTTGTCGTTGACCTCCACGCATTTTTTGTTACATTAATATCCTCTTATCTGCCCGTGTTTGCGTATTATGAGGGTAACAACTGTGAGAAGTCGAACATTAACGCGTTCCGATATAGCCGAGTCAATTCAGCGTCAGGTTGGATTGTCGAAGTCTGAGTCGTCGGATTTTATCGAGGTCATTGTCGAGGAAATGAGCGCGGCGTTAGCGGCCGGCGAAAGTGTGAAAATTTCCAGCTTCGGAAGTTTTGTGCTCAGTCAGAAGGCAGAGCGGATGGGGCGCAACCCTAAAACCGGGATTGAAGCCAAAATTCAAGCGCGTAAAGTTTTGACATTCAAGGCAAGCCAATCACTCAAGGATCAAATAGCAGAAGCGAGTTGACTGTGGAAAAGGCAGACGGGGCATTTTTAACGATTAGCGAACTTGCGGCGGAGCTTGGCATTGCTCAGCATGTTCTCCGCTATTGGGAAACGCGGTTTCCGAAGTTGCGGCCGCTCACTCGCGCAGGGAACCGTCGTTATTACCGGCCGGAAGATGTGACGCTGGTGCGCAGGATTAACCAGCTGCTCAATCATGAAAATTATACCATTAAAGGCACTCAGAAATTACTCGCCGACAAAAACTTGGATCATCCAGAACACGTCGTGCGCTCGACTGAACTGCGACTGCCAAACGAAGTGTTGACGGACATCCGCAATCGTCTGGCGGCGGCGCTGAACGCTTAGTCTGCGGCGGGAGCAAGGCTCGGATCAAGGTCGCGTGGCCGAATGAAGCGCTTTATCGTCGCAGATGAGGATTTAATGTCAGACCAACGACTGAACGGCAACGCTAACTGAGCGATGCTCCCCGTCGGGAATTTCTCTTCGAGTGCATCACGCGTGTTATCTGCCGTGTCTGGCACTAACGTAAGCGTCAAATCCTCCATCCCCGGATTGTGTCCACACATCAGCACGTGCGCCACACTATCGGGAAGGTCCTGCACCACATCGAACAAAGTTGCAGCTGAGGCGAGATAGATGCGCCTATCCCAATTGGGATGCAGAATCGTGCCATACCCCTCCCACAATATATCGAGCGTTTCAGTGCACCGCACGGCGGGAGAGGAAATAACGTGATCAAAGACTATGGATTCGCGGCGCAAATAGCGCCCCATCACCAATGCTCCTTTGCGCCCGCGTGCATTCAATGGCCGGTCAAAATCTCGCGCTACCGGATCATCCCAACCCGATTTGGCGTGGCGCAGGAGGGTGAGCGTTTTCATATGGGCTGACTTTGCCCGATTGGCGTGGCGGTGGGAAGATGCGCCGCCGAATTTTTTACGCGCGCCACCGCTTCATCCAATGTCACCCGCAGCACAGGCGTCCCTTCCGGAAAGGCGCTGAGGAGGCGTGAGGGCATGGCGGCGGAGAGCAACACGAACGTGCCGTGGTCATCCGCGCGCCGAATGAGCCGCCCGAAGGCCTGCGCGAGCCGCGCCCGCACCAATTGGTCATCATACGCATTGCCACCATTCGCCGCACGCCGCGCTGCGTGCAGCACCGAAGGCTTCACCCACGGCACCCCCTCCATCACCACCAGTCGCAGCGAGTGGCCGGGGACATCGACCCCATCGCGCAGCGCATCTGTGCCGAGCAGACTGGCGTGGCGATCCGCGCGAAAGATGTCCACAAGGGTGCCCGTATCGATCGGATCGACATGCTGGGCGTAAAGCGGCAGGCCATTGCGCGCGAGTTGATCTGCAATGCGGGCGTGAACCATCCGCAAGCGGCGGATGGCGGTGAACAGCCCGAGCGTGCCCCCTTCGCTCGCCTCAATCAGCCGGGCATAGGCATTGGCGAGTGCCGGAATATCGCCGCGCTTGATGTCTGTCACGATGATGACTTGAGCTTGATTGGCATAATCGAACGGGCTGTTGGCGGCAAAATGCTGCACCGCTCCCTCCATATGCGCCGCGCCGGTGCGGGCATCCGCCGTCAGCCAATCATTGCGACCGCCCCCCGCTTGCCCTCGCAACGTGGCTGACGTGATGACCGCGCCGTGCGCGGGCTTGAGAACCGTGGCCGCAAAGGGCCGCATCGGATCGAGCCAGTGGCGCTGCAGGCCGATGTCAAACTCACGGCCCTCATAGCGCTCCACTGCCATCCAATCGACAAAATCGGGGTCAGTCGGGCCACCGAGGCGGGCGAGCAAACTTAGCCACCCCGCCACCGTATCGGCGCGCCAACTCAGGCTGGCCATCGCGCCCTCAATCCGCGCGCGGGCCTGCCCATCAAGCCAATCGGGTGGATCGGTCAACACCGCCTCCAGCCGCCGGCCAAGGGCAATCAATGGCCGCAGCAATGCCTCTAACGCCTTCAGTGCAGGCTCCACCGCGCTCAGCAGCGCACCATCGAGTTCGGCGCACTCTGTCTCCAGACCATAGCCCGCATCTTCTCCCGAATCGCGTGCATAGACGGTACCGCGCACGGCGTGCAGCAGTGCCTCAACCGGCCCAAAAGGATCACCCGTGCCCACCCGCGCCAGCCAGCCGTCTGACGGCATCGCTTGCGCTGCCAGCACGGCCGCATTGATGGCGGCGGCACCCTCCGCATCATAGCTCGCGACATCGGCCAAGCGCGCTGCCAGCCCGCGCCTGCGCCCTTTGGAGGAGGACTCCGGCCCGATAATCCAGCGGCGTAACTCGATTGCCTCGGCTCCCGTGAGCGCGGTTGAGAACATCGCGTCTGCCGCATCGAACAGATGATGCCCCTCATCAAACACATAGCGGGTGGGGCGGACATTTGCTTCTCGCCCGCGCGCCGCATTGACCATCACGAGCGCATGGTTCGCGATCACGAGATCAGCGCCCACACTTGCGCGGGCAGAGCGCTCGATGAAGCATTTGCGGTAGTGTGGGCATCCCGCATACACGCACTCACCGCGCCTGTCGGTAAGTGCCGTTGCACCATTGCGGCGGAAGAGCGTGGTGAGCCAGCCGGGAAGATCGCCACCCACCATATCGCCATCGCGCGTATAGGCCGCCCAGCGTGCCACCAATTGCGCGAGGATCGCCGCCCGCCCTGCAAAGCCGCCTTGCAGTGCGTCTTCCAGATTGAGCAGGCACAGGTAATTCTCGCGGCCCTTGCGGATAACGACTTTGGCCGCGCGGGCTTTTGCATCGGGGAACAGCCGCGCACTCTCCTGATCGAGCTGCCGTTGCAGCGCCTTGGTGAAGGTGGAGACCCACACGGCCCCCTGCGCACGCTCTGCCCAGAGCGACGCGGGCGCGAGATAGCCGAGCGTTTTGCCGATGCCAGTGCCTGCTTCCGCCAGCACGAGATGCGGCCGCTCTGGCGCTTCTCGCGGCGCAAAGGCGCGGGCGGTGGCTTGGACAAAGTCGCGCTGACCCTGGCGCTCCTCAGCACCCGATCCGGTGAGCGATGCGAGCCGATCTTGCACATCCTCCGCCCCCAGTGCCACCGGACGCGGGGCAGGGCGCGGCGGAACCTCCTCCCATTCAGCGAGCTTTGAAAACAACCACCGCTCTGCGGTCTCTGGCTTTTTGATCCGTGGCGTGAGCAATTGCGCCCAAGGCCAGCGCAGCCGCATCAGCCCTTGTGCGGATGTCCACGCGCCCTCACGCTCCGCCCAATCGCGCGTTTGTGTTACATCGAGCAAA
>JAYVZY010000041.1:0-2067 GCA_043782885.1 Sphingomonadales bacterium
GCCATAATTAAGCCCATAGCAGGAGTTCCCACATGGCCGTTACCCGCACTTTCTCGATCATCAAGCCCGATGCCACCCGCCGCAATCTCACAGGCGCAGTCACCAAAATGCTGGAAGACGGCGGCCTGCGCGTCGTTGCGTCCAAGCGCATCCAGATGAGCAAGGCGCAGGCCGAGGGCTTTTATGCGGTGCATGCCGAGCGCCCATTCTTCAACGATCTCGTCAGCTTCATGATCTCCGGCCCCGTTGTTGTGCAGGTGCTTGAGGGCGAAAACGCGATGCAGCGCAACCGCGACATCATGGGCGCCACGAACCCCGCCAATGCCGATGCAGGCACGATCCGCAAAGAACTCGCCGAGAGCATCGAAGCCAATTCGGTGCACGGTTCGGACTCGGACGAGAATGCGGCGATTGAGATCGCGTATTTCTTCAAGCCAGAAGAGCTTGTGGGGTGAGGGGGCTTTAGCCCTCCTCCCGCAGGGGAGGGGGCAACGGCATACTCACACTCTCCTCAAAACGCATCCGCCACACTTACCACTCTCAACACGGACTTCGGCGCACTCATCTCCCAGCTAAACCGCAGCCGGTCTGCGATGCTGTCCCAATCCGTGTCGCCCAGGTCCAGCCGGATACCAATCCAGCCATCGCCGAAATACGCGGGGCGGTAGTAGCGGTCCGCATCCTGCTCGATCAGGTGCGCTTGTTCATCCACACCGCTCACCTTCACCAGCAGCGCGGTCTTGCCGTCACCATGATGATCGCGGCTGACATAGGCGAACTTCTTCCCCTTGATGACGCCGAAACAGGGCATGCCGTGCGACAGCACCTCGTCTGCCTCGGGCAGCGCCATAGCGCGGGCGCGGACTTGGGCGACGAGTTGGTCGGGATCGGTCGCACGGGAAACGAACGCCGCGAGCGTGCGCGGGTAAAGCTGATGCTCGGCGATCAGCACGCGCGCGGCGAGGGTGTCCGCCGTGTCTCCGGGCAGGATCGCGACGCGCGTTTGCCCGAGCACCTCGCCCGCATCCAGCTCGGCGGTGACGATATGGACGGAGCAGCCGCCATGCGTGTCGCCCGCCGCTAGCGCGCGCTCATGCGTGTGCAGGCCTTTGTATAGCGGCAGAAGCGAGGGGTGGATGTTGAGCATCCGTCCCTCCCAGCGCGCGACGAACTCGGGTGAGAGCAGCCGCATATAGCCTGCGAGCGCGACATAGTCGGCGTTGGTTGCGCGGATTTCAGTGTCGATGATGGCGTCAAATTCCGCGCGCTTGAGCCCTTTATGCGCGTGACCGAACGTGGCGATGCCCTCAGCGGCGGCGAGGGTTAAGCCGTGTGCTTCGGGGTCATTGCTGGCGACCAGCACAATCTCATAGGGGCAATCGGGCGCGCGGGAGGCATAAAGCAGCGCCGCCATGTTCGAGCCTCGACCCGAAAGCAGGACGGCGACGCGGGTTTTAGCCATTATGCGTGGCGCTCCACGCCGCCTGCGCGCTCCATGTTTCAACTGATCCCGTCACGGTGCAGCCCTTTTCTCCCGTCGCGATATGGCCGATGTGGTGGACGGTCTCACCCGCCGCGATAAGTGCAGCCGCTACGTCCGCGACATCCTCTGGTGCCACCACAATCGCCATACCAATCCCGCAATTGAAGGTGCGCGCCATTTCCTCTGGCTCGATATGGCCTTGGGATTGGAGGAAGGCCATGAGGCGCGGCTGTGCCCAGGCATCGGCATTAACATGCGCGTGGAGGCTTGTCGGAAGCACGCGGGGGATGTTTTCCAGCAGTCCGCCACCGGTGTTGTGTGCCATTGCATGGATTTTGCCGGTGCGCACCAGCGGCAGAAGCGATTTAACATAAATCCGCGTGGGGGCCATCAGCGCGTCGATCAGCAGCACGTTCTGATCGAACAGGGCGGGGCGGTCGAGTTTCCAGCCTTTGTCCGCTGCCAGCCGGCGCACGAGCGAGAAACCGTTGCTGTGCACGCCTGATGACGCCAGCCCGAGGATGACATCGCCCGCCGCCACTTTGTCCGCCGTAAGCACCTGATCGCGCTCCACCGCGCCAACG
>JAYVZY010000042.1:0-8353 GCA_043782885.1 Sphingomonadales bacterium
TCACCAAAGCGCCCCGCCATCTCAATCACACGGCGCGCGGCAACGCGGCACGACGCGATGAGCGCGTTCAAATCCGCCTGGCACCAATCGGGCTTGCGCGTCTGGTGCATGATGAGTTTGATCAGGTCTTCATTATACACGCCCTGCTTCCAGATTTTCACCGGCGGGATGCGCACACCTTCCTCGAAGATGGAATGCGCTTTGATTGGCATTGACCCAACAACCTTGCCGCCAATATCAGACATATGACCGAACATCGCGGTATATGCGATCAACCGGCCATCCTTGAACACGGGGAGCAAGATAAGCCAGTCATTCGAATGGCTCACCGCGCCTTCACAGCTATACGGATCAGACAAGAAGATCATGTCGCCATCCTCAAGCGTGCCCTCAAACTGTTGCAGGAAGCCGCCGATGAAGCTGCCGAACTGCCCGACAATCATCTTGCCGGTGTGATCAGCGATCAACGGAAAGGCATCGCCCTGTTCTCGAATGCCGGGCGACATGGCGGTGCGCACAAGCGTCGCATCCATTTCAATGCGCGCATTGCGCAGCGCATTCTCGATAATATCGAGCGTGACGGGGTCAATCGCCTGTTTGTTGAAGGGTGTGGCGTTGGTCTGGATGATGGTTGCGGGCATGGGTTGCTCCTCAGGCCAGATTGATCAGGATGTTGCCGACGGCGTCGACAGTCGCGACGCAGCCGGTTTCGATGAGCGTCGTGGAGTCCATCTCGACGACGATCGCGGGGCCGGGGATAACATCGCTTTGCCGTAATCCGGCGCGATCATAAATCACGGCGGCCTGCTCCCTGCCATTCATCCAGAGTGTATGGTCGCGCATTTTGGCGGAAATAGGATTGCCATTGCCTTTTGGTAGCTCAGTCGCGGGCAGGTCGAGCACAGGCCCCATCGCCACCGCGCGCAAGTTAACAATCTCGTGTGGCGTTTCCATGTTGAAGGTGAAAAGCCGGAGGTGCTCGGCATTAAAGCGCGTGAGCAAGCCGTTCACACCATCGCGTTCCAGCACATCCAGTGTAATCGTCAGTGGCACTTCGAAGGCCTGCCCAGCATAACGGACATCGACTTCAAACGCGGTTTCAATGGCGCTCTCGGCAACGCCATCTGATTGAAGCTCAGCCTTAATTTGGGCCGCCATTTCCGTCAGAATAGTGATCAATTCCGCCGCCTTGGTTGCCATCGCGAGGCGGGAAAAAGAGCGCGCGGTTTCGGTGCGCATGCGCGTGGTCGCATCACCCAGTGCACAGAGCACGCCAGGGGAGACGGGCGAAATGGCAGGCCAACTTCCCATCAGCCGCGCCACCGCGTTCACATGCAGCGGGCCCGCACCGCCAAAGCCCATCAACGCGAAGTGGCGCGGATCATAACCCTGCTGCACTGAAATCATCCGCAGCGCACCAAACATATTCTCATTCACAATATCGATAATGCCGCGCGCCGCAGCCATCAGGTCTATCCCTAGCGCATCGGCGATAGTCTGCACCGCCTTTTTCGCGCCATCGCGATCTAACTTGAAGCTGCCGCCGAGCAGGTTCTCGGGCAGATAACCGAGCACAACATTCGCATCGGTCACCGTTGGCGCCTCCCCGCCTTTCCCATACGCGACCGGTCCTGGCACCGCGCCAGCCGATTGCGGGCCAACCCGCAACGCCTTGGTCAGCTCAGGCACATAGGCAATCGAGCCGCCGCCTGCACCCACTGTCTTCACATCAAGCGAGGATGCCCGAACCGAAAGATGTCCAACCTCCGTTGTCCGCACCCTTCTCGGTTCCAGATTTTCGATCAGCGCAACATCGGTTGATGTGCCGCCCACATCGAGTGTGAGGATATTCTTCAGCCCCGCATTCTTCGCCACCCAGAGTGCACCGGTCACACCACCAGCAGGCCCGGACATGAGAATGTTAACCGGGTGCTCTTGAGCCTTTTCCGCCGACATCAGCCCACCATCGGAACGGAGCAACGAGAGCTTGCCGGTCATCCCTTTTGCCAGCAGCTTGTCGCGCAAGCTCGCAACATAACTGTTAACCACTGGCCGAACTGCGGCGTTCGCTACTGTCGTCAATGTGCGCTCATATTCCTGCATTTCTGGCAGAACCTCATGACTGAGGGAGACGGGCACATCCTGCATCATCTCATGTGCCAGCGCGCCAACCCGCTTCTCATGATCGCCGTTCACATAGGCGTTGATGAGTGACACGGTGATCGCTTCAACACCTTGTGTCTTCAGTTGTGTGAGCGCCGCCCGGATATCCGCCTCGTCCTGCGGGCGCACTTCTTCGCCTGCCGCATTGATCCGGCCTTTGACCGTAACCGTATCTTCTAACGCCGCGAGCGGTGTTGGCTTGGGCCATATGATCCAACCCGCCAGCCCACCCGGCACGAAGCTGCGCGCAATCTGCATCACGTGACGAAAACCCTCGGTCGTGATCAGCCCGACGCGTGCGCCTTTACCCTCAAGGATGGCGTTTGTGGCAACCGTGGTGCCATGCAGCACATAATCGATTTGCTTCATGTCGATCTGCGCCGCTGCGCAGATGGCATCGACGCCGATCAATATACCCTCACTGCTGTCGTGCGGCGTAGACGGGGTTTTATGTCGCCAGAATGCGCCGTCGGTCTCATTGAACAACAAAAGGTCGGTGAATGTTCCCCCGACATCAACACCCAAACGATAACGCATCCGCTCTCTCTCCTAAGCTGCTTTGGGGAAGGCGGGCGCTTGCGCCACCATCGACGGTAATTTTCGGCCCATCACGGTGCTGAGCCAATGGCTTGCGGCAATCAACTTGTTCAAATCCATTCCCGTCGCGATCCCGGCGCGTTCGAGCATATACACAACATCCTCACTTGGGACGTTGCCAGCAGCACCCGGCGCGAAGGGGCAGCCACCCAGCCCACCAAGCGACGCATCAACTATAGTCGCGCCCGCTTCAACAGCCGCCCAGACGTTGGCAAGACCGGTGTTGCGCGTATTGTGGAAATGAACACGCACCGGAATTGGGTGAATGGTGCGCAGAACTCTCTGCACCAGCCGCTTGACGTGTGCGGGGTTCCCCACGCCAATCGTGTCCGCCAGTGCGATCTCTGCGGGGCCTGCCGAAGCCAGTTGTTCGGCGATGAAAACAACCTTGTCTTCCGAGACTTCGCCCTCAAAGGGACACCCAAAGGCCGCCGCAATAGTGGCCTGTCCGGTAAGCCCCGAGGCTTTTGCAAGAGCGATGATTTCCTTTGCTCCCGCAATCGATCCGTTTGTTGTCTGGCCTTGGTTGGATGCGGCGAAGGTGTCGGTTGCCACGGCGACTGCGCCTAGTTGATTGATCCGCCCTGTCACAATCGCCCGGTTGGCGCCACGCACGTTCATGACCAAGCCAATATAAGTCACATCATCCCGCTGGGGAAGGCCCGCGCACAGAGCCTCCGCGTCCGCCATTTGCGGGACTTTATTGGGATGAACAAAACTCGTGACCTCAATGCGACGTGCGCCAGCGTCAATCGCGTGCGAAATCAGCGCCAACTTATCCGAGGCGGCTACTTGCTTCGCCTCATTTTGCAGCCCATCGCGGGGCCCCACCTCAACGAATTCAATCATCATGGATGTATTTTGGCATAGTTGGCGGCGAAGTCAAAGCATATTTGTATACATTAAATTGTTATTTGGTTTTAGATGCCATCGCGTTATGATGACGATGTGCATCAGCATAAGTGTGGAATGCACGTCGAATATGTGCCGACATCACCGCCTCCGCCCAACCGCCGTCTTTAAGATCAAACGCTTTAAGAAGCTCCTCATGCTCTCGATACGACATCATGAGGTTGTCGCGGTCATAATTGTGGGCCGTGCGCCAGACAACGGGCTGTTCGATAATGCGTGAGAGCATGTTGGTCAGGCGCTCAGAACCGGCGGCCTCAAGGATGATGGCATGAAACTGTCGATTGCACTCAAGGAAAGTGTTCACATCCGGCGCGATACCTTCGATCGCTCCCAGAAGCCCAAAATTGAGGGCCCTTAGACGATCAAGTTGCGCCACCACAATCCGCGTCGAGGCACGGCGGACAGCGTGGCATTCGAGCATGATCCGCAGATCAAAGGCCTCTTCAACCTCGTCGAGCGACCAGTCGGCAACAAAGCTCCGTTGCGCACTGTTGCGGCGGATAAAGAGCTCGGCCTCAAGGCGCTTCAGAGCATCGCGAATAGGGGTGCGCGATACGCCACAACTCTCTGCCAATTGCTCCTCACGCACCTGAACACCGGACGCGAGTTCGCCCGACAAAATCATATTCCGAATGAGATCATAGGCTTTATCAGATGCGCGAGACATTACACCTCATTGGGCTTGACTATTGGTATTTGTATACAATAAACTGTCTTAAGTGCAATGCACGGCGTTCCGCAAAGGGCGCTGGCGGCACACCATGGTCAGGGAGGCCCCAAATGCGCATGTCTCATGTTCGATTGCTTTCGGTAACAGTTTCGGTTGCGGCTTTGTGGGCCTCGCCGACCATAGCGCAATCCGCTGCCAAACCAAATGACGGCGGCGACATCGTCGTAACGGCGAGGCGTGTAAATGAATCTCTGGGCAAGGTGCCTGCCTCGGTCACCGTCTTTTCGGTCGACACGATCGCCAAAACCGGTATCAAGAACGCGGCGGACTTCGTGAACCTGACGCCCGGCGTATCTATCGTGACGGGGTCGGCGGAAGCGGGCGATACGCAGATCAATATCCGTGGACTGAATGGCGCGCGTGATGCAGAGAGCTCGGTCGCTTTGGTGGTTGACGGCATATTGAAAACCAATACGGCCGCGCTCAACCAGAATCAGGGCACGCTGCGCCAGATTGAGGTGCTGAAGGGCCCACAAGGGGCGCTTTATGGGCGCAATGCCGCTGCGGGCGCCATCGTTATTCAAACACTCAAGCCGACCGAAACACTTACCGGCGGCTATAAGGGCAGCTATGCGAGCGAGCGCACAGCCGACGCCTCCGCCTACCTCGCGGGGCCACTGGGTGCGGGAGTCGGGTTCGTGCTCTCCGGAGATTATCATAAGACTGACGGCTTTTACACGAACACCTATCTGAACGCCAAAAACGTCGACAATCAGGAGGCATGGAACGTCGAGGGGCGCATCGTCGCAAAGCTAGACAGCGCAACGACGCTTGATGCCAAGGCACATTATGGCAAGCTCAAAGGTGCATCGATCAATTTCAATAGCGCGTTTCAGCTCCCCAATTTCGCGGCCGTGAATCCGGCATTCTACGAAGACGTGAACACCCACGTGTTCCATTACTATGGCAATATCGCACCCACCAACAATCAAGAAACGTTCGAGACTTCACTGAAACTCGAACATAATTTTGATACCGTGTCGCTGTCCGCATGGGTGGCGTATAGCGACATCAAAAATGACCTGTCGGCGGACGGCACGTCGGCAGATTTCGCACGCTATATCTCGACGCCATCAAACCCCACCAATACTGCCGTGTTCAACAAATGCTTTGCGACGACGGCGGCGCTCACGGGGTTTCCAGTCAACCAGCCCGGATTTATCGGCCAAATTCCTGTGCCGTTCATTTTCGCGCCTGCGAACGGCTCGACCTTCGGTGCCTATTCGCCAACCACCTGCGATGGCACCCAGTATCAGCTCCGCAACCAGAAGGATTTCAGCGCTGAAGTTCGGTTGGTATCAAAGTCGGAAGGTGCGCTACAATGGCAGCTCGGCGGGTATTACCTCAATATTGACCGCAAAACGGGGGTGAGCCTCGGTGCAGACCTTGGCCAAGGGCTCATACCTCAGCTCTATAACGGCCCGACATCTAGCAACCCCACGTCGCAGCTGTTTTCGGATAATTTCAAGACCAATGTGTATGCGGCGTTCGGGTCGCTGGACTATAAACCGAGCGATGCCCTCTCGCTCGGTGCAGCGTTGCGCTATGACAGCGAGCATCGCACCGACCATAACCTCGTGCCAAACGTCACCGATCCGATCACGGGCGGGACGATCAACCCCGGTCAGGCCTTTGGCGCCATTGGTGACAAAGCGGCGACCTTCGATAAGCTCGAACCGAAGCTCACGTTCCGCTATGAGTTCGCGCCAAAGAACAATTTCTTCGCGGACTGGGGCATTGGCTTCAAATCTGGCGGATTTAACAACCAAGGGTCTGCCGCCATCGTTCAAAACAACTTCAACACCGCGCCCACGGCTGCAAATCCAACGACGATAGCTGCCGGTGTGACGGTCAATGATCAGTATCGCAAGGAGGTCTCAAGTGCGTTTGAAGCAGGGTTACGCGGAAAAATCGGGCCTGTGTCATACGATCTTGCGGGCTATTACACGCGCGTCACCGACATGCAGTTCTTCGAGTTCTTCGTTGGCTCTTTCGGGCTGTTGCGCGTGGTCTCCAACATTGATCGAGTCGATTTGAAGGGTGTGGAGCTCAATCTCAACGCACGAATTGTGAAAGGCTGGAGCATCTCAGGCGCGTTCAATTACACCGATTCGGAGATTAAAAAGAACAGCGCTCGTCCCTATACCGTCGGCAACAAATCGCCTTATACGCCCGATTACACGATCAACCTCGGCTCGCAACTTGTGGAGCCCATTGCGCGCAACATCAACATCGTGGCGCGAGCGGATTATCGGATCACAGGGCCAACCTGGTTCAGCACAGTGCAGGGCACCACGGCGGCAACAGACCGGCCAACCTTATTCAGCGGGTTGTTACCGATCTCCGCACTCGCGCTCCCCGGTTTTGTGGGCAATGCCCGCTATGATCGAGCACGCCGCGCGGCCTATGGCGTGCTGGATTTGCGTCTGGGGCTTGAAGGGCAACAGTGGAAAGTTACCGCCTTTGCGCACAACGCACTCGACAAAAAATACCTCAATGAGGTCATCCCCGCGATTGAGTTTGGCGGCTCGTTCATCTCGCCCGGTGCGCAAAGGGTGCTCGGAGTGGAAGTCGGTTATAAATTCTGAGGGCCAGGTTGCTGATGGGTACAGTGAAGCCCGAGGTGCTCGCGGAGGTTTACTGTGTTGCCATTGAGCGCGCATCAGTGTCGGTAAATGACACTTGTTTGTCAGGAGAAGCCTCAACCTGCTTGGCCATATCCTGCAAACCCTGCATCTGTCGGCGGAGTCCAGCGATTTTGTCTCTGATACGTGCCACCTTGGCCTCGGGCACATCGCCCTCCTCACGGTCAGCTCGATCAAGCGCGACCACGCCCGCGCTGAACATCTTCAGCTTACGGCACAGTGCCACGAACTGGCTGCATACCGCACGGATGCCCTTGCCATCGTCCCGCCGAAAACGCGCAATCGTTTTGAAATCCGGCACCAATCGTCCGGTCAGCCACATCAGCTCAATATTACGCCCCGCCTCTCGTTCCAGCCGACGGCTCGATTGCACGCAGTTCAGATAGCCATAGAGATAAATCTTCAGCATCACAGACGGATGATAGGCGGGACGGCCTGTCACCGCAGGCGTCATACCTGCGAAACCAAGCGCCTCCAGATCGAGCCCATCAATGAACACCTCGACTACTCGAACCGGATTATCTGCCGCCACATAATCATCCAGCGATTCCGGTAACAACAGCGACTGTCGCCGATCCTCGCCCTCAACAAAACGTCCCATGTGCGTTCTCCGACGCACTATCGGAAGGTAGCATCTTACGGGTTCAGACTCACCAACAATCAGCACATCTCAGCGCGTTTTGACACAGCCTAGACCCTCGTTGGCCGCTCAGACGTGCTAGCTTGATCCCCGGTAGTGGACGCAAGATGAATGCGTCGATCCCATTAAAACAAGGGCCGCACTATGCCTTTGCCGCAGCCCTTTCTTCTAAGAGCATTAACCGCGAAAGTGTCGCAAGCAGGCCGATGCTACCAGTGCATAGGATGAACACGAGCCAAAGATAGACGTTCATGCTCTGTGCTTTGGCTCTTGGAACAATCACACTCCAAGCGATTCCTGCCGCAAGCAGGAGATCGAACAGAATTTGGTTACCCCATCGATTGCGCGTATGTTCGGCCAAGAAACCCAGCGGCCCCTCAGTTAAAACGGCGAACAGGGACCATGCGAGAAAGAGGACGGACATGCACGCTGGAAAAACCCATGCCCCCCTCCACTTGCCATTGAGCGGCTGCATGGCAACCGCAAAAGTTATCAGCACAACGCCGACAGCGGCGAAGATTGGTAAAATTTGAACGACACTCATGAGACAATCTCCCAGTTTCACGACTCATATGTAGCACTTGCTACATTGTTAGAATGATGTAGCAAATGCTACAAGAGGAAATTACAGTGGCAACAAGAGACCAACACCGAGAACGCATTGCG
>JAYVZY010000043.1:0-7765 GCA_043782885.1 Sphingomonadales bacterium
ACTCGCGCTTCACTACGCAGTGAAAGCAAATCCGTATCCGCCGCTTGTGCTTGCCGTCGCACCGCTCGTTGATGGGCTTGATGTCGCGTCGGGGGGGGAGATGGCGCTCGCTGTGGCGCAGGGCGTCGACCCCGCACGCATCTCCTTCGCCGGGCCGGGCAAGCGCGATCGCGAGCTTGAAGCGGCGATTAAGGCGGGCGTTACGTTGAACCTTGAGTCTGAGGGGGAGGCGGTGCGCGCCCTCGCTATTGCCGCCCACATTGGGATTGCACCCAAGCTGGCGGTGCGCGTCAATCCCGATTTTGATCTGCGCGGCTCGGGGATGAAGATGGGCGGCGGGGCAAAGCCATTCGGCGTGGATGCTGAGAGGGTGCCAGCGCTCGTGCACGACCTCATCACAGCGGGCGCGGATTGGCGCGGTTTTCATATTTATGCTGGATCACAAGCGCTTGATGCAGCGGCTATTGCCGAAACACAGGCGCACACCGTGGCGCTCGCGGCGCGGCTCGCTCAGGCGATTGGTCATGCGCCACCGCGTGTAAATTTGGGCGGCGGCTTCGGTATTCCTTATTTTGCCAACGAGCGGCCGCTAGATTTGGCGCATGTCGGGCGCGCGCTGTCAGATACACTTGCAGCGCGCGCTGACATTGTTGCCGAAACGCAATTTTGTATCGAGCTTGGCCGTTATCTGGTTGGTGAGGCGGGCGTCTATCTCACCCGGATCATCGATCGGAAAGTGAGCCACGGTGAGACGTTTCTGGTCACAGATGGTGGTTTGCATCACCAATTGGCCGCATCGGGGAATTTTGGCACCGTCGTGCGGCGGAACTATCCGGTGGCTGTTGCTAGCCGTTATGATGTGGCGCCTGAGGAGGAGGTGAGCGTCGTGGGTTGCCTGTGCACGCCGCTCGACCGACTCGCTGACCAAGTGATGCTGCCACGCGCCGAAACCGGCGACGTCATCGCGATTTTTATGGCGGGAGCCTATGGCGCGAGTGCGAGTCCCAGTGGTTTCCTTGGTCATTTACCACCTATTGAAAGGTTGGTTGGCCAATAAAGGGTTAATTTCAAACGGTTTTACATAATTTCCGTTAATCCTAACATTCTGTTCACCTCTCTGCGCCATAAGGCATAGTTGCAGGACGCTGCAAAAGAGGTGAACAACTATGCGTATATTACAGACTTCAAAACTCGCGCTCACGCTTGGTGGCGTGGCGGCTCTTCTTTCCTCATGTGCTGGTGGCAATGATCGCACGTCGGGCGAGCTCCCCTCTGCCGCTTTCGTCTCACAGCAAGAGGGGCCGGGCGAGGAATACATCATCGGCCCGCTTGATCAGCTGAGCGTTTTCGTGTGGCGGAACCCCGACTTGAGCTCCAAGGTGCAGGTGCGCCCCGATGGCCGGATCACCACGCCGCTGGTGACGGATATGCCCGCTGTTGGCAAAACGCCGACGATGCTCGCGCAAGACATCAAGATCGCGCTCGGCGAGTATATCAAAGATCCTATCGTCTCGGTTATTCTCGATAGTTCCACCGGAACCTTCTCGCAGCAGGTGCGGGTGGTTGGGGCAACCACGAAGCCTGCGTCACTTCCCTATCGTGCGAACATGACGCTGCTTGATGCGATGATCGCGGTGGGCGGTCTCTCGGATTATGCGGCGGGCAACCGCGCGCGCCTTGTGCGCTTTGATAAAGCAACCGGGCACCAGAAGGAGTTCGGTCTCAAAATTAATTCGCTGCTCCGCAATGGTGATTCGAGTGCGAACGTTAAATTGCAACCGGGTGACGTTATCATCATCCCGCAATCGGCGTTCTGAGTTCGGACAGGCAGGAAAATGAACAGCATCACCGACGAGATTAAGCTCGCACTCCACAGCATCTGGATGCGCCGCTGGTTGGCCCTCGCTGTCGCATGGGGCATTTGCCTCATCGGCTGGCTGGTGGTGAGCATGATCCCGAATCGCTATGAATCCAAAGCACGGATTTATGTTCAGCTCGATTCACTGCTGCCCGATTCGGTGGGGATGAAAACGGCAGATCGACAACAGAGTATTGATCGCGTGCGCGAGACATTAACGTCCACTGTGAGTCTCGAAAAAGTTGTTCGCGGAACTGACCTCAAAAATCAGGTGACGAGCGAACGAGACGCCCGCGATCTGGCCGAAAGCTTGCGCACATCAATCAAGGTTATTGAACAACAGGATAACTTGTTCGAAATCTCAGCGTCATCGAGCCGCTCTGGATTGTCAAACGCTGCGAATGCGAAGCTTTCAACCGATATTGTCCAAAAACTGATCAATTTGTTCGAGGAGGAGAACCTTGCCGGCGGCCGGAACGAAACCGGCGAGTCATTGCGGTTTTTGGATAAGCAAATTGGCGACCGCGAGAAAACGCTTCAAGCCGCCGAGGATAAGCGCGCGCAATTTGAGCAAAAATATATGGGTCTACTCCCAGGCGTTGGCTCCATTGAGCAACGCATGGCCGCAGCGCGTGCTGAATTAAGCCAAGTGAGTTCACAACTCGTGGCCGCGCAAAGCTCGCTCGCGGCGCTCAACGGTCAGATGGCGAGCACACCGGCGATGGTTACAACGCCCGGCTCATCGTATTACGTCCCCGGTGGTGGGGGTGGAGGCGGCGGCGCGCATGCGCTCGTTGCTCAAATTCAGGGCCAGATCGCCGCCGGTCGCGCGCACGGTTGGACAGACAATTACCCCGATATGCAGGCGCTTCGTGGCCAATTGGCTGCGGCGAAGGCCGAGGCCGCGAGCGAGCCATTCGACGGCGGATCGGGCGGCGGAATGCACGCCTCACCGGGTGTCAGTAGCGCCAACCCGATGTATGTTACGCTCCGCTCGATGCAGGCCGAAAAGCAGGCAGCAGCAGCAGCGGCTGGTGCCCGAAAATCGCAACTTGAGAGCGAATTGGCCCGAATTACCGCGACACAGACGGCGGAACCCGGCGTTGCTGCAGAACAAGCGCGACTGAACCGTGACTATGACGTGTTGAAGCAAGGCTATGACAAGTTGCTCAGCACGCGAGAAGAAATCAAACTGCGCAATCAGGTGCAAACGACCACGAACGCTGTGAAGTTCCGCGTGATCGATCCGCCAGCCTACCCGCGCTCGCCAGCTGCGCCGAACCGGCCCATCCTGCTGATTGGGGTCTTGTTGGCAGGCCTGATGGGTGGACTTGCAGCGGCCTTTGCGCGCGGTAAAGTGCAAACAACCTACGCGACGATCGGGCATCTCGCCAAGGCGAGCGGCTTGCCGGTGATCGGCTCCGTGAGCCGCGTTATCACAACGCACCAGCGTATTGATGAGCAAAAGCATCTGAAATTATTTCAGGCAGGGCTGGGGGCGCTCGGCGGCGTCTTCGTGCTGCTTTTACTGATCGAATATGTTGAACGCAGCATGGTGGCGTGAGGATATGTCTGTGAACACAAAACCACCGTTACGCACATCGCAATCGCTCATCGAGCGGGCGGCGGCGGCGTATGATCTGGGCATAGCTCGGCCCTCAGACCTTATGCCCGCGCGCACGCCAGTTTCAGCCGAGCCGATGGCGCAGCACGCGTCTGCCCCCAATATTGCGACAGCAGCACCGCATCAAATAACTCCGAGCGTCGCGGTTGATGTTGAGCATTTACGTGCATCGGGCTTCATTATTCCGGGGGCGCCGACGACAATATTGTCTGAGGAATTCCGCCTGATCAAACGAACGCTCCTGCTCGGCGCAATGGGCGGCACCAAAAGTATCGCGCTGCCGAATGGCCGCTTGATTCAAGTGTGTTCGGGTCAGCCAAACGAGGGCAAAACGTTCACAGCGGTCAATTTGGCGCTCTCGCTGGCGTCGGAGCGCGATATTGAGGTGTTGCTGGTCGATGCTGACGTCGCCAAACCTGAAGTACTGTCCACCTTGGGGCTTCCCGGCACGTTGGGGCTCATGGATGCGCTCGTTGACCACGACCTCGATGTTGAGCAACTGGTCATCCAGACTGATATTCCCAAGCTCTCGGTGCTTCCGGCCGGGCGAGCAGCGGCGAATGACACCGAAGTGCTGGCGTCTGAATATGCGCATGAGTTGATCCAAGGCCTGATCGACCGTCATCCAAAGCGGATTGTCGTGTTCGATTCCGCGCCCGCCCTCGCCGCATCGCCGGCGGGCGTGCTGGCACATCATGTGGGGCAACTCCTCATGGTCGTCCGCGCAGATCAAACCGCTGAGTCGGATCTCCGTGATGCGCTCGCCATTTTGAATGGCTGCCCGAACATTCACCTTATGTTGAACAGTGTCAGTTATCTCGGAAGCACGAAAAAATACGGTACTTATTACGGACTCGGAGACTAGTCATGCGCCCTCAAACCCTTCTAAGCATCACGTTGCTCGGCTCCGCATGCTGGGCCGCGCCCGTGCTTGCGAAAACGGTCGTGATCACGCCCTACATCGAGGTAGATCAATCGATCTATGCACCGCTCAAAGGCGGCGGCGAGGTTCTCGCATCAACGACGCTTGCGGCGGGCGTGGATGCGAGCGTGACGGGATCGCGGACCCAAGCGCAACTGGCCTATCGCGTCGAGCGCAATATCGGTTGGAAGAAAGGATCGCCGCGCAACCTCACTCATAGCGGCTTGGCGCGCGTCAATTACAACATTACGCCGCAAAGCCTGAGTTTTGAGGCTGGGGCCATCGCCACTCGTACGCGCACCGATATTCGCGGCAATGCCCTCACCAACAACCAAGCGAATGTTGAGAACCTGTCGCAGCTCTATTCGGTTTATGCCGGGCCTTCGCTACATACAGTCGCGGGCCAGTTGAATGTGAACGCAGCCTATCGCGTTGGATATACCAAAGTGGACTCGACAACATCATCGCCGCTCGTGGTCGGACAGCCTGTGCTGAATACGTTCGATCATTCGGTGACGCAGCAATTGTCTGCGAGCGTCGGGATGAAATCAGGCGTTTTGCCGTTTGGTTGGACTGCTTCTGGTGCTTGGGCACGCGATGACGCGAGCCAGCTCGACCAGCGCCTCGATCAAAAGCATATTCGCGGCGATGTCGTTGTGCCGCTCACGCCGACGGTCGCGGCTGTTGGTGGTGTGGGCTATGAGAAAATTACGGCAAGCCAGCGGGATGCGGTCTCGACTATTGATCCCGTTACCCTTCTTCCCGTTCCAACCCTGGTGAATGGTCAGTATCAAACCGTTCCTGGCTCGCCACGCTTGCCTTATTACGATTTTTCCGGACTGTACTGGGATGCCGGTGTTTTGTGGCGGCCAACCAACCACACGTCGCTCGAAGCGCGGGTCGGGCGGCGCTTTGGCAGTTGGTCGTACACCGGTTCGTTCTCGTCAGCCTTGAGTGAGACCACCGCCGTTCGTGTTGGCGTTTATGATGAAATCGATACGTTTGGCAGCCAGCTCAATAATGGGCTTGCGGCATTGCCCACCAGCTTCACCGCCGTGCAAAACCCGTTCAGTGGCCAATATGGTGGCTGTGTTTATGGCGGGCAGGGTGGCGGTGCGGGCGGATGCCTGAGCGGTGCGCTGCAATCGACCAGCTCCTCCGTCTATCGCGCGCGCGGCGTGACGGGGATTATTACGTCACGTCGCGGGCCTTGGGGCTATGGCGTCGCGGCGGGCTATGCGCGGCGTAGCTATTTGACGCCCAATACCGGCCCGCTCGCGACACTGAATGGCGTTTCGGATCAAAGCGCGTTTATCCAGGCATATCTGTCACGCAAACTGACGCCAACATCCGAATTCGATACAAATCTCTATGCCAATTGGTTCAAGAGCGGTATTCTCGGCGCGCCAACGGTGACGAGCTATGGGGCGAGCGGCACGTATTCACGCAGCTTCGGCAATCATTTGAGTGGCGCGGCATCGCTAGGTATTTTCGGGGCTGATGAAGTGGGCATACAAGATGCGCTATCGGCATCGGCGTTGCTTGGAATGCGCTATTCGTTCTAGGGAGTGAGCATGTACACGGAACATTACGGCTTTTCGGCGCGCCCCTTTCAGTTGACGCCCGACCCGCATTTTTATTTTGAGACGGCCACGCACAAGCGCGCGATGGCGTATCTCGGCTATGGGCTCGCGCAGGGCGAGGGGTTCATTGTCGTCACGGGTGACGTTGGCGCTGGGAAGACGACGCTTGTCGGGCATTTGATGCAGGAGGTTGACCCGGCGCGCGTACTCGCGGTCAAGCTCATCTCAACCAATGTCGGGAGCGATGATGTGCTGCGGTTGGTTGCCAGTGCGTTCGGAATCGTGAGCGAGGGAGCATCGAAAGCACAATTGCTTGATCGGATTGAGCACTTTCTGCACGGCCGTGCACGTGAGGGCCGCAAAGTGTTGCTGATTGTCGATGAGGCGCAAGCGCTGCCGATCGGCTCGTTAGAAGAACTGCGGATGCTCTCCAACTTTCAATCCGGTAACCGCGCGTTGCTTCAGATCGTCTTGCTCGGTCAGCCCGAGTTTAGGGATAAAGTCGCGTCACCCGAACTTGAGCAATTGCGCCAGCGCGTGATCGCCACGCACCACTTGTTGCCAATGGAAGCCGATGAGGTTGGGCCGTATATCGAACATCGGCTCAAGCTGGTCGGCTGGTCAAACCAACCACAGTTTGCACCCGACGCGTATAGCGCGCTGCACGCGGCCAGTTCCGGTATTCCGCGCCGCTTGAATGGTTTGGTGGAACGGGCACTGCTGTTGGGCTCCATTGAGAAGTTGACGACTATTGATGGAGCGACGGTGAAAGCGGTCGTTGATGATCATGCCGCAGATGAGCATCATGAGCCGAGCGTGACGGTGTCGTCTGGCGGGGCGTCAACATCCGCCGAGACCGCGACGCACCCCGCCACGCTCGATCTGGCGGCCCGCACTGCAATGCTGGAAGCTCAAGTCGAGGAGCAAGGCGTGGCGCTTCGGCGCGTGCTCACGTTGCTCATCGATTGGGTGGAGCAAGAGGGCGGAGTCGTTCACGCCGCGCAGTCCATGCGTTCGCCAGCGGCCTAAGCCGCGATGATCCGCAATGCCCTCTCGGTCGATGTTGAAGATTGGTTCCAGGTTGGGGCGTTTGAGAACACAATCAAACGCGAAGATTGGGAGGGGCTGACGCGCCGCGTAGAGATTAACACCGATGCATGTTTGGCACTATTCTCAGAGACCGAAATTAAAGCAACGTTCTTCACCCTCGGCTGGGTTGCTGAACGCCATCCGGCATTGATCCGCCGCATTGCTGACGCAGGGCATGAGGTCGCCTCGCACGGCTACGGGCATGAACGCGTATTCACGCTCTCGCCCGCCGATTTTTCTGCCAACATCGCCCGCACCCGCAAGCTTCTCGAAGATGCGGGCGGGCAGGCTGTCACCGGATACCGCGCGCCGAGCTTCTCGATAGATGCGCGCACTCCTTGGGCACATGAGGCTTTGGCGGCGGCGGGCTATACCTATTCGTCATCCGTCGCGCCCATTAAGCACGATCATTATGGTTGGCCGGAAGCACCACGCTTTGCGTTCAGGCCGGTTGCCGGGAGTGATTTGATCGAGGTTCCTGTCACAACCGCGCAATTCGCGGGCCGCACTCTTGCAGCGGGCGGTGGCGGCTTCTTCCGGTTGCTGCCCTACGGCTTTTCCTCATGGGCAATCCGGCAGGTGAATGCGGCGGGCGCGCCAGCCAGTTTCTATTTTCATCCTTGGGAAATTGATCCCGATCAGCCGCGCGTGGTTGATGCGCCGCTGCGCTCGAGAATAAGACATTACAC
>JAYVZY010000044.1:0-6486 GCA_043782885.1 Sphingomonadales bacterium
GCGACGCAAAATGATCCGGCGATGGCGCGCAGGACGGTTTCAAGTGGAATGCCCGGTGACCAGTAGCTCGTCGTCAGGAAGGCGTGCGCAGCAGCCGCATCAATCTGCGAGGGGTCATCGGTGAGTCGATAATGGGGTGGAAGCGCGACCATCAAATTCCCCCCGCCCTGAGAAATCCATCCACGACGCGGTTCAGCTCGGGCACGTCAAGCAGAAAGGCATCATGGCCGTGTGGAGAACTGAGTTCGACAAAACTCACGGGCGCGCCGGCGGCATTGAGCGCGTGCACGATCTTCTTCGATTCGCTGGTGGGGAACAGCCAGTCGGTATCGAAACTCACGAGGCAGAAGCGGGCCTTGGTTGCTTTGAACGCATTGGCCAGATGCCCGCCATGTGCGTCCACCAAATCGAAGTAATTCATCGCACGGGTGATATACAAGTAGCAATTGGCATCAAACCGATCCGTGAAAATCGCACCTTGGTGACGCAGATAGCTCTCGATCTGAAAATCGGCATCGAAACTGAACGACTTGGCCCCCTTCTCTCCATTGGCGCGATCTTGCAGCCTCCGTCCGAATTTGGCGTCCATCCCCGCTTCAGACAAATAGGTGATGTGCGCTGCCATCCGCGCCACAGACAGCCCGGCGACTGGCGGATCATCGGTGCCATAATAGTCGCCACCGCGCCATTTCGGGTCGGCCATGATGGCTTGGCGACCAACCTCATGAAACGCGAGGTTCTGCGCAGAGTGCCGCGCAGTGGCGGCAATCACGACGACGGACTGCACGCGGTCTGGGAAGCTCGCCGCCCATTCCAGCGCCTGCATCCCGCCCATCGATCCGCCGACAACGGCATACAGCGCCTCGATGCCCAGATAATCGAGCAACAGCGCCTGGGCACGCACCATGTCACCAATCGTGATGACCGGAAAGCTCATACCGAAGGGCTTATCTGTGGCCAGATCAACACTGCTCGGCCCCGTAGAGCCCATACAGCTGCCCAGAATATTGACTGAAATGATGCAATAGCGCGCGGGATCAATCGGCTTACCTGGCCCCACCATCCGGTGCCACCAGCCCGGTTTACCCGTGGTCGGGTGCGTGCTGGCAACATATTGATCGCCGGTGGTCGCGTGGCAGATGAGAACGGCATTCGTTTGATCGGCATTGAGCACGCCGTAGGTCTCATAGGCAATAGTGAGTAGCGCGAGGCTCCCCCCACCTTCCAACTGTAGCGGCCCGAGCAGGGTCACACTGCGATCAAGCCCAAAGCGTGCGTCGTCCGTCATCATGCTTCGGCTAGGGGCACTGTGCCTGCCTTGTCAATGCGTCGTATGCGGCTTAGAGGGCGACCATGACCGTCAAGCCACACGCAAACCGCCCAAGCCCCAAAGACTATGTGATGGCGATTGCTCCCTATACGCCCGGCAAATCGTCAGCCGGTGGTGGTGCCGTGCGCGCCAAGCTCTCCTCAAACGAAAACCCTTTGGGGACAAGCGCGAAGGCTCAAGCGGCCTTCGAGTCAGGAATTGCAACATTAGCCCGCTACCCTGATCCAGCAGCTTCGGCGATGCGTGAGGCGCTCGGTGCGCAATACGGACTTGATCCCTCTCAGATCATTTATGGCACCGGCTCGGATGAGGTGCTGCACATCGCCTGTGGGGCCTATGCTGGCGTGGGCGATGAGGTGATTTACGTCAGATATGGCTTTGCGGTCTATGATATCGCCGCGCGACGGGTCGGCGCACTGCCTGTGGTTGCGCCTGATCTGGATTATGGCACCGATGTTGACGCGCTGCTCGCCGCTGTTACGCCGCGCACCCGTGTGGTGTTCCTCGCGAATCCGAACAACCCGACCGGTACCTATACCACGCGCGCAGACATCGTCCGGCTGCATGCGGGATTGCGGCCAGATATTCTGCTCGTCATCGACCAAGCCTATGCAGAATATCTTGAGCCAGCCGATGATGATGGGGCGTTAGAGCTCGCGCGCACGGCACAGAACGTCCTGATCACCCGCACGTTCTCGAAAATATACGGCCTTGCTGCAGAGCGGATCGGTTGGGGCTATGGTGCGTTGACAATTATCGAGGCGCTGCACCGTATTCGCGCACCGTTTAACGTAACCGAAGCGGGGCAACGCGCAGCAATTGCGGCGTTGGGCGATCACGCCTTTGTCGATCAATCGCGTGAACATAATACGCGGTGGCGCACCTGGCTGGCGGCTGAGATTGCCGCACTCGGAAACAAAGGGCTGCGCGCGGTGCCATCGAGAGCCAACTTCCTCCTCGTGTTATTTGAGGGGAAATGCACCGCCGAACATGCCTATCAAGCGCTGATGAACCAAGGCTATATTACCCGCTGGCTGCCCGGCCAAGGGCTCCCCAATGCCCTTCGGATCACCATTGGCACCGAAGATGAAACGCGCGGCGTAGCCAACGCGCTGCGCAACATTGTAGAAGCTGCCTCCTGATGCTGCCTTTTGCGCGGGTCACGATCATCGGGCTCGGCCTGATCGGCTCGTCGATTGCCCGCGCGGTAAAGGCAAATATGCCGACGGTTCGGATAACCGGCTTTGATGCCGATGCAGACGTGCGCACAATTGCGCGCAAGATTGGTCTTTGCGACGATATAACTGACTTGCCGGGAACAGCGGTCATCGATGCTGACCTCGTTATAATCTGCGTACCCGTTGGAGCGATTGAGGCCGCCGCCGCAAGCTTTGTGGATGACTTGCCCGCCGATGTGATCATCAGCGATGTCGGTGGCTCGAAAGCAAGCGCCTTGGCCGCGATGACGGCGGCATTGCCAAATCACATCATCATCCCCGCGCATCCCGTCGCGGGCACTGAGTTCAGCGGCCCCGAAGCGGGATTCGCAACATTGTTCCGCAACCGCTGGTGCATTTTGACGCCACCGGAGTGGGCCGATGCCACGTCTATTGCCCGTGTCCGCACATTTTGGGAACGACTTGGCTCCAATGTTGAGCAGATGGACGCCGCGCACCACGATCTCGTCCTCGCCGTCACCAGCCACATTCCCCACCTTATCGCCTATACAATTGTCGGAACGGCATCTGATCTGGAGGCCGTGACCCAGTCTGAGGTCATTAAGTATTCAGCCGGTGGCTTTCGCGATTTTACGCGTATTGCAGCATCCGACCCAACGATGTGGCGCGATGTTTTTTTGAACAACAAAGAAGCTGTGCTGGAGATACTACAGCGCTTTACGGAAGATTTAACCGGACTCCAGCGCGCTATTCGGATTGGAGATGGGCAGGCACTCTTCGATCACTTCACGCGCACCCGTGCCGTGCGCCGCAGTGTTATTGCGGAGGGGCAAGACGACAGCAAACCCGACTTCGGGCGCGATCATTAGTCCTCGGCATTACGCTTCCGGATCAAGCCTCAGACTGCACCCACACAGCCAACTCATTGCCGCTCGGATCGCGGAAATGGAAGCGCCGTCCGCCGGGGAACGTGAAAATGGGGCGAACGATGACCCCGCCCGCCTTCACCACCGCTGCGAGCGTTGCTTCAAGATCATCAACCAGAATCACCGGGAGCGGCGCAGTCGTCGCACCATCCGAATCGCCTTGCAGCCCAACATCAACATCACCGCTCACGGTGCAGCTATATGTTGGCCCGTAATCGACCAACTTCATCTCAAAGGCTTCGGCGTAAAACGTTTTTGACGCCGTGAGCGCGGCGCTTGGAAGCTCGATATAATTGATCCGTACCATCATCGCCTCCTAAATTATGTCGCCACTCAAGCGCTGGCAGATCAGGTCAAGCTGATCTAGCGACGCGTAATTCAACGAAACACTTCCGCCCTTCGGCCCATGCGCGATCTTCACTTTAAGCCCCAGTAAATCGCCCAAATGACGCTCTAACGCCTCCAGATCTGGGTTTGCGCGGTGCGACGAGCGGCTGAGCAAGGGTCGCTGCACCGCCTTTTTACTCCGCACCAACGACTCGGTCTCGCGCACAGACAGATGACGGCCTTGCACCTCCGCCATCAGCGCCTCTGGGTCAGCGCTGCCGATCAACGCCCGCGCATGCCCCATGCTGAGCGCCCCCTCCGCGACCGCGCCACGAACAGCGGCCGGCAAGTCCAGCAACCGCATCAAGTTCGCAACGTGACTGCGTGATTTATGCACCAGCTTGCCAAGCGCCTCTTGGCTGTGACCAAATTCCTTGATCAATCGGCGATAAGAATCGGCCTCCTCGATCGCATTCAAGTCCTGCCGCTGGATATTCTCAACGAGCGCGATTTCGAGTGTCGCGGCCTCATCCAACTCTTTCACGATGGCGGGGATTTGATGCACGTTCGCGCGCTGAGCGGCGCGCCACCGGCGTTCACCCGCAACGATCTGAAAGCCACTCTCTACAATGCGGACGATGATCGGCTGAAGCACGCCGCGCGCCCGGATGGATTGGGCCAGTTCATCAAGCGAATCTTCATCAAAATAACGACGTGGCTGCGTGGGATGCGGCTTGATTGACGCAATATCGATGAGCCGCACACCGTTAACACTCAACGTCAAACCAGGCCGATCCAGAGCATCAGCGACCGAAGCCTCCGCCTCAATCTCGCCCAATAATGCGGACAGGCCACGCCCGAGACCCATAGGGCGCTTGCGCGGTGGTGCGATCTTCTCGTCGTCGTTCATGCGACCTCTGCCTTTTTGGGAAGGCGCCCGATCAGCTCGCGCGCAAGGTTGATATAGGCTTCAGAACCTACACATTTATAGTCATAAATCAGTGCAGGAATACCGTGGCTCGGGGCCTCTGACAGCCGTACGTTACGAGGGATCACCGTATCAAACACCACATTCCCAAGACATGCGCGCGTATCTTCCGCCACTTGCTCCGACAAGCGATTGCGCTTGTCATACATCGTTAGCACAACGCCCATGATTGATAGCGCGGGATTAAACCGCGTCCGAATACGCTCCACAGTTTGCAGGAGTTGACTCAGGCCCTCCAGCGCAAAAAACTCGCATTGAAGCGGAACCACCAATGATTTGGCCGCCACCATCGCATTCATCGTTAAAAGGCCGAGTGAGGGCGGACAATCGATCAGCACTATATCCCAACGGCCAGGCGGGGCGGCATCCAGCACATGGGCGAGGCGGTGGCTGCGCTCATCCAGACTGACGAGTTCAATTTCCGCACCGGAAAGATCAGCTGTGGCCGCAACAACATCCAAGCGCGGCACTTTGCTTGGAATCACCGCTTCATCGAGCGTGCAATCGCCCAAAATCAGGTGATAGCTCGAAAATTCACGCGCCGCCTGCGCGATACCAAGCCCAGTCGAGGCGTTGCCCTGCGGATCAAGATCAATCAGCAGCACCTTCCAACCCGTCGCTGCCAGCGCAGTGGCCAAGTTTATAGCGGTAGTCGTTTTGCCAACCCCACCTTTTTGGTTGGCGACTGCAATTCGAATCATTCCAAACCTCTCGACAAACCCACCGGTTGAATCGCGGAACCCACGATAATCGAGGCATCCGGGTCACTCAATGAGCGTTCCACGTGGAACTTACCGCGCCACGAGTCGTGCACCGCCGCCAGTTCCTCATCCGCCCGCCTCCCCTTTGGCAGTATCCACACGGTCTCGTCGATAGAAAAGCGGTGTGCCAGCGCAAATAATTTTGGCAGAGGCGCAAAGGCGCGCGCAACAATCGCCGAAGCGACGATATTCGGCAGTGATTCGAGGGTGCCGCCCTGTATAGTAGCGTGACGGAGCTCCAACGCATCTACGGCGCGCTGCAGAAAATCTATTCGCTTCCGACGTGATTCGATCAATATAATCGGCTGTTGTTGAAGAATAGCAAGAATAACGCCCGGAAACCCGGCACCCGACCCCAGATCCAACCAACGCCCTCGCGATGGAATGAATTTGATAAGCTGTGCCGAATCCAGAATATGCCGCTGCCACATCTGTGGTATCGTCGAGGCGCTGATGAGGTTTTGTTGCCTGTTCTCGGCGACAACCATATCCGCAAACAACGAGAGGCGCGCCATCGTTTCACGTGAAACATCGAGCGACTCGCGCAAGATTGTTTGCGCATTTTCCTCGGTCACGCAGCGCGCCGCCGAGCGTGGCCGAGAATTGCGGCGATGGCGGCTGGTGTAATGCCGGCGATCCGTTCCGCTTCGCCGAGCGTTGCTGGGCGGGCGGCATCAAGTCGTTCGATCATTTCCAGCGAAAGACCATCAATCGCTCGATACTCAACCGTATGGAGCGCGACGCGATTGCTGGCCCGCATGTCGCGAATTTCAGCGTCTTGCCGCGCGAGGTACGGTGCGTAGCGCGCGTCTTCCATCACTTCCTCAACAACATGCCGCGAAAAGGCCGTGAGTTGTGGCGCAATCGCTATCGCATCCTGGTAGGTGAGGGCAGCGATACGAATCCAGTCAAAAAGGGTCTGCGCAGCCCCCGTATGGCCGATTTGATCGGCTTTATAAACCGTCTGGCAGGCCGC
>JAYVZY010000045.1:0-2789 GCA_043782885.1 Sphingomonadales bacterium
TCGTGGTAATTGTTATTTACATGCCTGTAAAGAGGGTGACGCTGGAGCGGGCGAAGGGAATCGAACCCTCGTATTCAGCTTGGGAAGCTGCTGCTCTACCATTGAGCTACGCCCGCATCGCACCGTTGCCCGATAGGGTCAAAGTGAGTGTGTGTCCAGACGCCATTCCGGAGCTTCGCGCGTGTACGCTCTAGCTGCCAAAGCCGGTGCCGAGGAAGCTCGGCACGGGGCCGTTCCAGCCATCATCCGGCTCACTCTCATAGGGCTTCGCAGAAGGCTGATTTGGGTTAGCGGCGCGTGGTGGGCGGGAGTCGCGTTCTGGGCGGGGCGTCCGTTCGGGGCGCGGCTCTCGCTCAGGTCTAGTTTCACGTACGGGTCTTGCCTCACGCTCTGGTCTCGCCTCGCGGCGCGCGCGCGGCGCGCGGGCTGGCTTTGCGACCGCAGGCTCCTTTGGCGCCGGTTCAGCTTTCGGCTTGCGCGACCGCGACCGCGCTTTTGGCGCATCCTCGGCGGCCTCCTCTGCGCTCGGTGATGTGGTGCCCGCCAGCGTGTTGATCATATGGCCGGTCAGCTTCTGGATGTTCGCAATCGCCTCATCATCCGCGCTCGTCACCAGCGTAATCGCGACGCCGGTGGCTCCAGCGCGGCCCGTGCGGCCGATGCGGTGAACATAATCATCGGGATGCCACGGCACATCGTGATTGAAGACGTGGGTCACGCCTTTAATGTCCAGCCCGCGCGCGGCAACATCTGACGCGACGAGAATGTTGATTTCTTCGGCCTTGAACCGATCCAGTTCCTTGATTCGGCTTCCCTGATCCATATCGCCGTGAATTTCGCCCGCACGGAAGCCTGCGCGCTTGAAGCTCTGCGCCAGTTCGCGCACTGTCGTTTTGCGGTTGGCGAAGATGATCGCGGTTTTCACATCCTGGCTGATCATGAGCTTACGCAGCGTCTCCGCTTTGTTGCGTGACGTGGTGGGCACCACCCATTGCGTGATTTGTGTATTGGTGGAGGCGGGGCGGGCCACCTCGATATTCTTCGGGTTGGTAAGAAATTTATCCGCGAGCTTCTTGATCGGGCCGGGCATCGTGGCGGAAAAGAGCAGGGTTTGACGTGTGGCGGGCAGTTTGGTGCAAATCTCTTCAATATCGGGGATGAAACCCATATCGAGCATCCGGTCGGCCTCATCAATCACCAGCATCGAGCAGCCATTGAGCATGATTTTGCCGCGCTCGAACAAATCCTTCAGCCGCCCCGGCGTCGCGATGAGGACGTCCACGCCCTTTTCAAGTGCTGCGACCTGATCACCCATCTGCACGCCGCCGATGAGCAACGCCATCGAGAGCTTGTGATATTTGCCGTATTTCTCAAAATTCTCCGCTACTTGTGCGGCGAGTTCGCGCGTTGGCTCAAGAATCAACGAACGCGGCATGCGGGCGCGGGCACGGCCCTCTGCCAGAATATCGATCATCGGCAGCACGAAGCTGGCCGTTTTGCCCGTGCCGGTTTGGGCGATCGCGATCACGTCGCGCATCATCAGCACGCTGGGGATGGCGCTTGCCTGGATGGCGGTGGGCGTATAATAGCCCGCCTCGGTCACGGCGCGCAATAATGGGTCAGACAGGCCGAGATCGGCAAAGCTCATAGGACATCCGGAAATAGGAATGCAGGCGAAGGTGCTGCATTAACTGCATGGCGCTTGCCGATTGTTGCCAATTTGTCAAGGGTTATGTCCCCGAGCGCCCAATTCAGACAGTGCGCAGCGCGCTATTTCTTCATCACCAGCGTGTTAAACTTGGTGATCATACAATCGCCGCCCATACGCGCGTGGAACATGTCGCGCTTCACGCAGATGCGTCCATCACCAGCAGGTGTGAGATAAAAACCGGAGTAGAAAAAGTCGTGCGCGGGGCAGCCCTTTTCGAGTTGGGCGCGGATGCGTTGCCCGCCGCGCAATGCCAAATCGATGCTATCAGGCTGATTGATCGCCGCGCCGCCGACCGTATCCATCCGGATACATTTTGGGCCCTTATGCTCTTTCCAGATCATCGGGCGCGGGGCCTCGGTTGCCGCATACGTTCGAATGCGGACGATGGTGCGCTGCTCAATGATGATTGGCGGCGCGGCAAACACGAGCCCAGCGCTTGCCGAAATCGCCAGCACGGCATAGGTCGAGAGTTTAATCAGGCGGCGCTCCATGTTCAGGGGATGGCGGACGCTGATTGAACAGACGATGAATTCAAACGCAAGTGGCATATAAGGTAAAGAGAATGGCGGATGCGCTGATTGATCAACTTGCTCAACGACTTGGCCCCAAGGGGTTAACGGTTGATCCCGACGATATGGCACCTTGGTTGACCGATTGGCGCGGGCGTTGGACGGGATGTGCTCGGGCGATGGTCTCGCCGGCTTCCACCGCAGAGGTGGCAGATGTTGTAAGGCTGGCGGCGGCGGCGCGTGTGCCGTTGGTGCCACAGGGCGGGAACACATCGATGGTTGGTGGGGCGACACCCTCGAGTGCGGGCGATGCGTTGATCCTCTCGCTGCGCCGGATGAATAAGGTGCGGACGCTTGACCCTCAAGCCAATATCGCCGTTGCCGAAGCGGGTGTGATTCTCGCGAATCTGCACGAAGCCGCGTTGGCGGTTGGGCGGCGGTTTCCACTCACACTCGGAGGCAAGGGTTCAGCGACCATCGGCGGCCTCGTTTCAACCAACGCGGGCGGGACGCAAGTGTTGCGCTTTGGCACGATGCGAGGGTTGACCCTGGGTGTGGAGGCCGTTCTG
>JAYVZY010000046.1:0-2889 GCA_043782885.1 Sphingomonadales bacterium
GCCATTGGCGGATTTGAGCCGCGAACGCAGGATCATCGATTCGCAGCATCAATTCCACATTGATATAAAGACTGCGGGCGTCGAAATTCGCTGAGCCGATGTAGCTGACAGAATCGATCAGGATAAGCTTGGTGTGCAGCCGATGCCGGACATATTCGCGAATCGACACGCCAAAATTTAACAATCGATGATAGGTGTGGCGGGATGCGGCAACGGTTGTGGTGTTGTTCGAGACCCCGGCGGTTATCACCTCACAATACCCCCCGCGCCGCATGATATGCCCCAGTTTGCGCAGCATGGCCCAGTTGGGCGCAAAATAAGCCTCCATCATCACGAGCGACTGGGCGTTATCAATATCAGCGCGGAGCGCGCGGGTCAGCGGACTAAAGCGTGGGAACAGCCCACTGTGCAGCCACCGCAGCGCGCCACTTGCTTCGCTATGATCGACCAGAATCTGCCGCAAATCGCGCACGGGCGAGCGCGGTGTATGCACCCATCCGCTCAAGGCGGCATGATATGCGCCGAGGCGGGCGGCGGCAGGGCCGTTAACGGCTAAAATCATGTCCACCCATGTCTCGCGAAACTCTAGCGGAGAGAAATATGCCGCCGCGATGTTGCAGCCCCCGATCAACGCGATCTGACCATCTGCAATCAGCATCTTCTGGTGATTGCGTAGCAAATAACGGCGGCCATATCGGGGGTTGAAGCGTGCGAACGTCGCCCCAGCAGCGACCAAAGGGGCAAACACGCTGTCAGGTTGGTCATCGCTACCGAAGCCATCGACGATAAGGTCAACCGCTACGCCGCGCGCGCAGGCGCGAATGAGTGCAGTGAGCACGGTTTGCCCCGCCACATCACCCGCAAAGATATAATACATCAGCGCCAGTGACGAGGTGGCGTTACCAATCGTCTCCAGAATAAGCGCCAATCGTGCTGCGGGCTCGGTTTCGACACGCAGCTGATGGCCGTCAACATGTACGGTAAGTCCATCTCCCATCCCACCACTCTGCACAGGCTGCGCCTTATGGCAAGGATTCCTTGACTCTCGCGGCGAGTGCCAACTATACACCTCGTTTTCCTGAACTCTAAATTGCTTGGAGCGTTTATGGCGCGCGTCACTGTTGAAGATTGCATCGATAAAGTCTCGAACCGTTTTGATTTGGTTCTGGTTGCCGCGCAGCGTGCGCGCCAGATTTCTGGTGGTGCTGAGCTGACCGTAGACCGGGATCGCGATAAAAATCCTGTTGTCGCTTTGCGCGAGATCGCTGATGAGAATGTTAGTCCAGCTGAGATGCTCGATCAAACGATCACCAACCTTCAGCGTGTGCGCCTAGATGATGATGATGTTGCCGATGAAATGGGCTCGCTGAGCCAGTCGGCTGAAGCGCTTCGCCTGACCGCGGCTGCTCCGCCGCGCAACCAAAATCTGGGCGGCGATTACGAAGGCTGATATAGCGTCCGTTGCTATCGGATAGTTTTCTGATATTGGTGCTTGCCATAAGGGCCTGGCGTCCCGCACACTGTTGGCATGTTGCGCCAATACGAACTGATTGAACGCGTAAAAGCGTATAACCCCGACTCTGACGAGGCGTTGATCAACCGCGCTTATGTGTTTTCGATGCAGAAGCATGGCAGCCAGAAACGGGCGAGCGGCGACCCGTACTACAGCCACCCGATCGAAGTGGCGGGTATTCTAACCAGCTTGCGGCTCGATGACCAAACCATCGTCACCGGCATGCTGCATGACACAATAGAAGATACGCTGACGACGCACGACGAAATCGCGCTGAAATTTGGTGAGAGTATCGCGCGTTTGGTGGACGGTGTCACCAAGCTCTCCAAGATTGAGGCGCAATCCGAAAATGAACGCGCGGCTGAGAATTTGCGCAAATTCCTGCTCGCCATGTCAGATGATGTGCGTGTTCTGCTCGTTAAACTGGCGGATCGATTGCATAATATGCGCACGCTCCATTTCATCCCAGATGAGGCTAAACGACGTCGTATCGCGCGCGAAACAATGGATATTTATGCCCCGCTCGCGGAACGGATCGGCATGTATAGCTTCATGAATGAAATGCAGACGCTCGCATTTCAGCAGCTTGAGCCTGACGCCTATGCCTCAATTACCAAACGGCTTGAGGAATTCCATTCAGATGGTGATCAGGTCGCCCGCATTGGGTCGGGCATCAAGCTCTTGCTGAGTAAGGCAGACATAGAAGCTGAGGTCTATGGCCGTGAAAAACACCCCTATTCGATCTGGAAGAAAATGGTAGAGCGCCACATCAGTTTTGAGCAATTGTCAGATGTGATGGCCTTTCGCGCCATTGTCCCGGATGATGACGCGTGTTACAAATCCGTCGGCGTGTTGCACCGCCGCTGGCCGATGGTGCCGGGGCGGTTCAAAGACTATATCTCTACCCCCAAGCGCAACGGCTATCGCTCATTACACACCGCGATCATCCATTCAGAAAAGATGCGAATCGAGGTGCAAATCCGCAGCCGCACGATGCACGAACAGGCCGAATACGGGCTGGCCGCTCATTGGTCTTATAAACAGGATGGGGTACGGCCAGACAAGCAGGTGAGCTGGATTCGTGATCTGGTCGAAATTCTCGATCACGCAGAGTCGGCAGAGGAGGTGCTCGAGCACACACGAATGGCGATGTATCATGACCGAATTTTCGCATTTTCGCCAAAGGGGGAGCTCATTCAGTTGCCCAAAGGTGCGACTCCGGTAGACTTTGCCTATGCTGTCCACACGGCGCTGGGTGATCAGGCGGTTGGTAATGTCATCGTATATCTTCCGACCTAACGCGACGTGTTCCTCTCGCTCTTTATGTCGAACAAATCGCCGAATGGCTGACCGCGCCTTACCTGTCATGGCAAAAC
>JAYVZY010000047.1:0-2616 GCA_043782885.1 Sphingomonadales bacterium
GAGGCGAGCCGCTACCGCGCGTCTGCCCGCGCCTGCACGCGGCGTATCTCGCCGACGGCTCGATACGGTGCTGCTCGCCCAAGCGGAAGCACAAGGGGCGCGTGTGGAGCGCGGGATCAGCGTTCGGGCGCTGGAGGGCCAACGCGTGCGCCTTGGGGACGGCACCACACTCGTCAGCGAATCGCTTTTCATCGCCACAGGAAAACATGAGCTGCGCGGTCTTGGGCGGGCCAAGCCCGGCGCATTCACAGATCCGACAGCCGGCCTGCGCCTTCTGATTCCCTCACAGACTGGTCTCTCACGGCTGATTGGCAGCGCCATCGAGCTGCATCTGTTTCGCGGTGGGTATGCTGGGTTGCAGCTGCGAGAGGATGGCCTTGCCAATCTCTGCCTCGCGGTGCGCAAATCTCGGCTATTGGAAGCGGGTGGTGATCCGCGTGCGCTGTTGCAATCGTTGGGGGAGTCGTCACCGCTGCTCGGGGAGCGGCTCGCATATGCTGATTTCTCGCAGGCGCCCGACTCGATTGCAGCCATTCCCTACGGCTGGCGGGCACGCGATACGGTTGCCGGTCAATTCCGCTTGGGCGATCAAGCGGCTGTCATCCCATCGCTCGCCGGTGAAGGGAATGGCATGGCTTTCGCGAGCGGTATAAGGGCGGGGGATGTTTGGTTGCGTGATGGTGCGCAAGGGGCGCAGGCGTATCAATCAGCGTTCGCGCGCGCGGCATGGTTGCCCTTGGCCTTGGCAGGCGCAGTGCGCGATGCAGGAGAGCGCTCGGTCAGCGCTGCCGCTATGGTAAATCTCATGCGTGCCGCTCCTGCGCTGGCAAGCGTTATCGCAGAGCACACGCGTATCGGGAGCTCATAAGCATCGAACTCCTAGCCCAATCCGGCCTTCACGCCATCGAGCACAAACTGCACGGCGAGCGCGGCGAGGATGACACCGAGAATGCGGGTAATGACTGTTTCCACTTTCTCGCCAACCAACTTCATGAGCGGGCCTGCAACCAGCAGCGAGACCAACGTCAGCACCAGAATGCTGGCAAGCGCACCAAAAACGGCGAGATGCTCCTCCAGCCCGCGCGCGCGGGCCATCAGCAGCATCGTCGAGGCGATCGAGCCTGGCCCGGCAATCATCGGGATACCCATTGGAAAGACGGAAATATCCTCGTGCTCGGTGGCCTTCAGGCTTTCGGCGCGGCTTTCCCGCCGTGCCGTGCGCTTTTCAAACACCATTTCAAGCGCGATGAGGAACAGCATGATCCCCCCCGCGATCCGGAAGGCGGCAAGGCTCACGCCAAGCGAATCGAGGAAGGCTTTGCCGATGAGCGCAAAACCAAGCAGGATTGCGGTCGCCACCAACGTCGAGCGCACCGCCATTGTGCGACGATGTGACGCGGGCGTGCCGCTGGTGAGTCCCGCGAAAATCGGCGCACAACCGGGCGGATCGATCACGACAAAGAGCGTGACGAAAGCGGAGAAATACAACTCAATCAAAATTGCTGCTCGGTTGGCAATCCGGCGCGCATTTGCGCGGCTTGCAAAGTGTTGTGAAGCAGGCAGGCGATCGTCATCGGGCCAACGCCGCCCGGCACAGGCGTGATCGATCCTGCCACCGCGCTGACGCCATCAAAAGCCACATCACCGACGAGCTTCGTTTTACCCTCTGTGGTCGATGGTACGCGGTTTATGCCCACATCGATGACGCAGGCGCCGGGCTTGATCCAATCGGCCTTCACCATCTCGGGTCGGCCCACTGCGCCAACGACAATGTCTGCCCGCCGCACCACATCCGGGAGGTCGACTGTGCGACTGTGCGCCATCGTGACGGTGCAATTCGCGGCGAGCAACAGTTGCGCCACCGGCTTGCCGACGAGGATCGAGCGCCCGATAACGACCGCGTTTTTTCCGGAGAGCGTATCGCCCAGCACGTCCTTAATCAGCATCATGCAGCCCAATGGCGTGCAACTCACCAGCCCAGGAAGGCCCGACGCCAGACGTCCGGCGTTCACCACATGCAGCCCATCCACATCCTTATCGGGATCAATGGCACTCACGACCGCAAGCTCATTGATGTGCTTGGGCAGCGGAAGTTGAACGAGGATGCCATCGACAGCGGGATCGGCATTCAGCCGCTGCACCAGCGCGATGAGGTCAATCTGCGCTGTATTTGCGGGCAGCTTATGCTCAAAACTGGTCATGCCGACCTCGATGGTCTGTTTGCCTTTATTGCGGACGTAGACGGCGGAGGCGGGATCTTCGCCCACCAAAATCACGGCAAGGCCAGGCGTACGGCCCGTGGCTTTGACATATGCCGAGACGCCCGCCGCAATGCGCCCTCGCAACGCCGCAGCATAGGCTTTTCCATCGATAATCGTCGCTGTCATGTTATATCCAAATTGTATGTGTCACATACAGTATAGCAATTAATTCAGCCGAGGAAAAGACCCGGAAGTACCGCTGCAAAATGTTGATCAGGATCAGCACCACCATCGGCGAGAGATCAAGTGCCCCAAAATCGGGCAATATTTTTCGTACTGGTCGATAAAGCGGCTCAGTCATGGTGTTCAGCGCCTTCCAAATCGAGCGCACGAATTCATTCTGCGTATTGATGAT
>JAYVZY010000048.1:0-1599 GCA_043782885.1 Sphingomonadales bacterium
CGAACAGCACGCGCTTCGAGAAGGAGTTTTGGGCTGCACCGGACATTGACGCCTTCGCGCAAGACCATCGCGGCGCAGATTTTCCTATGGCAAAGGTGTTGGACGCGGGGCTGGCCGAATGGCGGCTCTCGACCGGCAAAAAGACCGTCGATCGGGAGGGCACACGAATGCGGCTCGCGACCTCATTGGGTGCGGCGGTGGCGAGTGAGATTGATCGGCTTGCTGATCGACTCAACTATCTCGCAACCATCGGCGCAGTGGCCCCTTTCGTTGGCCTATTTGGCACGGTATGGGGCATCATGCGCAGTTTTGCGGCGATTGCGGGCCAGCAGAATACCTCGCTCGCCGTGGTGGCACCGGGGATTGCTGAAGCGCTCTTTGCCACCGCGCTCGGCTTATTTGCGGCCATTCCGGCGGTGATTGCGTATAATCGGCTTAGCCACGGCATCAACCGGATCGAGGCACGACTTAATCGCTTCGCCGATGGCTTCCACGCGACGTTGAGCCGTGAGTTGGAGGACGCATGACCCCGCTTCCCTCCGCCCGAAACAGAGGACGCCGTGCCCCAATGGCGGAGATCAACGTCACGCCAATGGTCGATGTGATGCTCGTGCTGCTGATCATCTTCATGGTGACCGCGCCGTTGTTGGTCGCGGGCGTTCCGGTGCAATTGCCACAGAGCAAGGCGGGCGCACTTGATCAGGACAGCAAGCCGCTCGAAGTCGCCATCGATAACAGCGGCAAGATATTCGTTGATAAAGCTGAAGTGCCAGACGCCAGCCTCAGCACGATCTTCGCCAAAGCGCGCGCGCAGAGTGGCGTCAAGGGGCCGCAGGTGTTTTTGCGGGCAGATAAAGCGCTCGGCTATGGTAAGGTTATGGCGGTAATGGGTGAGCTCAACCATGCTGGGCTGAACCGCGTGGCGCTTGTTACGACCGGCGGAAGCAATGCAGCGCAGTGAGGTCACCAGTCTTGGCGTGGCCGCGCTCGGCCATGTGCTGCTGTTTGGCGCGCTGTCGCTGAGCTGGCTCCACAGCGCGCCGCCGCTGATGCTGAACGATCCGGTAGAGGTGCAATTGGTTGATGATGTCGGGCTGCATGCCGCGCAACCCAAAGCGGCTGTTGAACCGCCCGCGTCCAGCGCCGCTCCCGATGCCGGGATTTCCGATGCGCCACCGCCGCCCTCAACGGCCAAGCCCACGCCACTCCCGCCGCTCGCCTCTGCGCTCACACCCGCCAAGCCCAAACCGTCGCATCTCGCCCGCGATCTGGCACTGGCGACGGCTGCTGCCGCCGTAACAGCCAAGCCAAAGGGCGCGCGGCTGGCCGACTTGTTCAAAGATGGCATATCCGACAAGCCTGCCCCCGGCACCAGCAAAACGCCCAAAGCCGCGACGATCGATGCCAAAGCGGTTGCAGGGCTATCCGATGCGATCAAACGCCAAGTACAGCCCTGCGCGGACCGACAACTCTTTCCCGGCCCCGGTGCCGAGAATATCCACACCAAGCTCAATCTGCGGCTCAATATCGATGGCAGTTTTGCCGCGCCACCGACGATGGTTGCGCAAACGGGCGTGGATGATGACAATCGCCGCTATG
>JAYVZY010000049.1:0-2041 GCA_043782885.1 Sphingomonadales bacterium
CGTTGGCGCACAGCCAACCGACCGCGTTGCCCGCTTCCTAGATGTTGCTGGCATTCGCGAGCGCGCTGTGCGCAACAATCCGAACAAAGCCAAGCCCGGCGAGAAGGCGCTTGAGCGCATCGAAGAGAATGAGAAGAAGGCCGCTGCTGCTGTTGAAGCGGCAGAAGCTGCAAAGGCCGCTGAAGCTGCCGCCAAGGCAGAGGCCGAAGCCGCTGCGGCCGCTCCTGCTCCTGAGCTTGAAGTTGTGGCTGAAGAGGCTCCTGCTGCTGAGGAAACAGCTCCGGTTGCAGAAGCAGCTCCTGTTGCAGAAGCGCCCGCCGAGGCACCTGCCGCTGAAGAAGCTCCGGCGACCGAAGCCTAAGTTCGCGCATGTCCCCAAACCCGTTTGTCCTGAGCCTGTCGAAGGACTGCCCTTCTTTGACACTGATGTTGAAGAGCAAGGCAGCACTTCGACAAGCTCAGTGCCAACGGTGATTTTGGCATCATGACCAGCAACCGCCCCGTCACCCTCGCCGCCATCATCGGCGCGCACGGGGTGGCGGGCGAGGTGCGTCTGAAGTTGTTCGCCGAGAGCGTGGACAGCCTCAAGTCGCATTCCTCATTCAACGAGGGCGCGCTCACGCTCAAATCTCTGCGCCACGGCAACAACGGGTCTATCGCCCGCTTTGCTGAGATCACGGATCGCACGGAAGCGGAGCGCCTACGTGGCACCGCGCTCACCGTGCCCCGTTCCGCACTGCTCCCGCTGGCCGAGGGCGAATATTACCATGCCGACATCATCGGGCTTCCTGCGGTATCCACCACCGGCGAGCTGCTCGGCGTATGCGTGGCCATCGATGACTTCGGCGCAGGCGATGTGCTGGAAATCGAGATGCCAGACACCAAACGCTTCATGGTGCCCTTCACCGCTCAAGCAGTGCCCGAATGGGGGGAGACTTTGGTGATTGACGCGGCGTTTGTGGTATGATGCGATCCGTTCGACAGTTTACCGATGTGCCGGGGCTGCGGGTTGAGAAGTGGACGGTGTGAGGTGAAAAGGGGAGTGAATTATGCTCGGATTAACCGTAGTTTGTATTAATTTTTTTGCCCCGCTCATATTTAGTGGTTTTCTGGCTGTAAGGTTCAAAAATTGGTCTAAAATACAGGTGGCTCTCGCAGCGAGTTTACCAATACCGGGACTAATTTGGATAGGATCTTTGGTTTTTATTCTACTGTGGGCATATTTCAAAGCTCCAGCATCATGTGGACACTATTCATGTGAAGAAGACATAAAAAACGCCATTTTTGTCTCAATTGTAGAATTTATATTTTTCATCATGAATTCATTATTTTCTTATTTTGTTGCTGTTTATATGCGTCGTGGTGATCGCTCACAAAAAATAGAAGACACTTTCAAATGACCTTCCACGCCCAAATCCTCACGCTCTATCCTGAGATGTTCCCCGGGCCGCTGGGGCACTCGCTGGCTGGGCGGGCGCTGGTGGAGGGGATATGGTCGTGCGATGCGATCAACATCCGCGATTTCGCGACCGATAAGCATCATACCGTGGATGATACGCCTGCGGGTGGCGGCGCGGGGATGGTGCTCAAGGCGGATGTTTTGGCGCGGGCGATTGACCACTCCCGCGCGCATCAATCTGACGCCCCCCTTATCGCGCTCACTCCGCGCGGGAAACCGATCACCCAAGCCCGCATCCGCGAAATCGCGCAAAGCCCCGGCGTCACGCTGCTCTGCGGGCGGTTCGAGGGCTTTGACGAGCGCATCTTCGCCGCGCGCAACGTTGAGGAAATATCGGTGGGTGACATCATCCTCTCTGGCGGAGAGCCTGCCGCGCTGATGCTGCTTGATGCTTGCATTCGGCTGCTTCCCGATGTAATGGGCGCGGCTTCCAGTGGGGATGATGAGTCGTTTGAACACGGCTTACTCGAACATCCGCACTATACCCGACCTGCTGAGTGGGAAGGGCGGATGATCCCGCAGGTGTTGCGATCGGGGGATCATGCGAAGATCGCGGCGTGGCGCAAGTCACAGGCTGAGATT
>JAYVZY010000050.1:0-4541 GCA_043782885.1 Sphingomonadales bacterium
CGATTATCGGTGCGCCAAATGCGGGGAAGTCCACGCTGGTTAATGCGCTCGTGGGCCAGAAAGTCGCCATTGTATCCCCCAAAGCGCAGACGACGCGTGTGCGCTTGATGGGGATTGCGTTGCACGGGCCTACCCAGCTTATGCTCGTCGATACGCCGGGCATATTCGCGCCGCAACGCCGCTTCGATAGAGCGATGGTGCAAGCGGCGTGGGGCGGCACGCAGGACGCCGATGTGATTGCGCTGGTCGTCGATGCCAAGGGCGGACTAGGCAGTAAGGTGATGGATATTGTGGCGGCACTCAAAGATCGTCCCGAGCCAAAGCTGCTCATTCTGAACAAGGTTGATGTCGCCGATAAGGGCAAGCTGCTCATTCATGCCGAGAAGCTCAATGCCGAAATCGATTTCGTGGAAACGCTGTTCATCAGCGCAGCCACGGGGGATGGGCTGGAGTTGCTCAAAGATCGGCTGTCGTCGTTCATGCCCGAAGGCCCATGGCACTTCCCCGAAGATCAGGTGTCAGACGCCTCTGATCGAATGACCTGTGCGGAAATCACCCGCGAGCAACTCTTCCTCCAGCTTCACGCCGAACTGCCCTACGCCAGCGCAGTTGAGACCGAGAAGTTTGAGGAGCGCGCCGATGGCTCGGTGGAAATCCACCAGCAGATCAAAATCGCCCGCGAAACGCAGCGCGCAATCGTGCTTGGCAAAGGCGGTGCACGGCTGAAGGAAATCGGCTCCAAAGCGCGCGCGGAAATCGCCACTTCGCTCGGAAAGCGGGTGCATTTATATCTGCATGTGAAGGTGGATCCAAAGTGGCAGGATGATCGAGAGCTATACCGAGACATTGGATTGGATTGGGTCAATTGAGGTGCAGCTTCCCGTCTGCGTCGTCACCGAAATATCGACGCTGTCGGCCAGATTACCGTCGTCATGATGTGAATTTATCATTGGGGAAAAGCAATAAGTTGTGCCAAAACATGCCGTATCAGAATCTGTAAGGACCTAAACCAACATGAAAACGCGTGCTGCCGTCGCCTTTGAAGCCAAAATGCCGCTTGAGATTGTCGAGCTTGACCTTGAAGGGCCGAAGGCTGGCGAAGTGCTGGTGGAGATTATGGCCACCGGCATCTGCCATACTGACGCTTACACGCTGGATGGGTTTGATTCGGAGGGGCTATTCCCCTCGGTGCTCGGCCATGAGGGCGCAGGGATCGTGCGCGAGATAGGCGCGGGTGTGACTTCGGTGAAGCCCGGCGATCACGTCATCCCGCTCTACACGCCCGAATGCGGCAAATGCAAAAGCTGCCTCAGCGGCAAGACCAACCTATGCACCGCGATTCGTGCGACACAAGGGAAAGGGCTGATGCCCGACGGCACTTCGCGGTTCTCGTATAACGGGAAGACGATCTATCATTACATGGGTTGCTCAACCTTCAGTAACTTCACCGTGTTGCCCGAAATAGCGGTCGCGAAAATCCGCGAGGATGCACCGTTCAAGACCTCCTGCTACATCGGCTGCGGCGTGACGACGGGTGTGGGAGCGGTGACGAAAACAGCGAATGTGCAGCCTGGCGACAATGTGATCGTGTTCGGCCTTGGTGGCATTGGCCTTAATGTGCTGCAGGGTGCGAAGATGGCGGGCGCGAACATGATTGTCGGGGTCGACATCAACTCTGACCGCGAGGAATGGGGTAGGAAGTTCGGTATGACCCACTTCGTCAATCCTAAGCTGGTTGATGGCGATATTGTTGCGCACCTCGTCGCGCTCACTGACGGCGGTGCGGATTTTACGTTCGATGCAACCGGCAACACCACCGTGATGCGTCAGGCGCTCGAATGCTGCCATCGCGGCTGGGGTACGAGTATTATCATTGGCGTGGCGGAAGCGGGTAAGGAAATCAGCACGCGGCCCTTCCAACTCGTCACGGGCCGCAACTGGCGCGGCACGGCATTCGGCGGCGCGAAAGGCCGCACAGATGTGCCAAAAATTGTCGATATGTATATGGACGGCAAAATCCAGATTGACCCGATGATCACCCATGTGCTCAAACTCGAAGAAATCAACAAAGGCTTTGATTTGATGCATGCGGGCGAGAGCATCCGCAGCGTCGTGCTGTTTTAATTTTACCCCCGAAGGAGAATGTAATGTTCAGTCACATCATGCTTGGCGCCAATGACATCGACGCCTCAAAAAAATTCTACGATGCCACACTCGGCGCGCTCGGCTATAAAGCTGGCGTTATTGATCCCAAAGGTCGCGTGGTATATGCAACCGGAACCGGCATTTTCTTATTGACTAAGCCAATCAACGGTTCGCCAGCGTGTGGCGCAAACGGCGGGACTGTTGGTTTCGCCGTAAAATCGCCCGCCGAAGCGGATGCCTGGCATGCCGCAGGTGTCGCCGCAGGCGGAACGGCGGTTGAAGATCCTCCAGGTCCACGCGATGGCAGTCCATATTATCTCGCGTATCTTTTGGATCCAGCAGGCAACAAGCTGTGCGCGCTCATGGTGATTGGTTGACACGAGCACTCACCACATGACGCTCGAGACCATCTCAACCACGCTGTCACACGGCGGCGTGCAGGGTGTTTATAAGCACGCCTCGGCCGCGACGGGGACGGAGATGACATTTGCCGTCTTCGTCCCGCCGCATGCGGAGGGGGCGGTGCTGCCCGTCGTCTGGTTTCTCTCCGGCCTCACCTGCACGCACGCCAATGTCATGGACAAGGGTGAATACCGGCGTCTGTGCGCTGAATTAGGGCTGATCTTTGTCGCGCCCGACACAAGTCCGCGCGGCGAAGGTGTGCCGGATGACCCGGACGCGGCTTATGATTTTGGCCTCGGCGCGGGCTTCTATGTCAATGCGACGCAAGCGCCTTACGCACAGCATTATCAAATGCGCTCCTATATTGAGACTGAGCTGCCGGCGCTGGTGGCGGCCAATTTTCCTGCCGATTTGGCGCGCCAAGGCATTATGGGGCACTCGATGGGGGGGCATGGCGCGTTGACCATTTCGCTCCGCAATCCGGGGCGGTTCAAATCCACCTCCGCGTTCGCGCCGATTGTCTCACCACTCAACTGCCCTTGGGGAGCGAAGGCGCTTGGCGGCTATCTCGGGCCAGACAGGGCTGAGTGGCGGGGCTATGACGCGTGCGCGCTGATTGAAGATGGAGCGCGCCTGCCAGATGTGCTCATTGATCAAGGTCTCGCGGATAATTTCTTTGAGGGTCAGCTCAAGACATCGCTCCTTGAAGCGGCGTGTGCCAACGCGGGGCAGCCCGCCACCATTCGGATGCAGCCCGGCTACGACCACAGCTACGCCTTCATCTCAACATTTATGGACGATCATCTGCGTTGGCATGCGGAGCGATTGGGGCATGCGGCGCGGCTGGGCTAACCCAACCGCGCGCGACCGCCCCCGACGAACCTCTTAATGTGCGATAATGCAATTACCGCCCGCCGCCTTCACCTTAGCGCATGTTTCGGCGGCCGCCGCGCCAGCTACTGCGCGAAGCCGATAAACAGTAGCGCCGCCGACTGAGGCCGGAACGATCGACGTCGCCATCGGTGCCAGAAAATCATATTTGCTTTTCAGCGCTTCCCAGCCCTGTTTGGCGGTGGCTTCGGAACCATATGCGCCGAGCTGGACAAGACCAGTGCCCGGCGCTGCAACAGCGGCGGCGGCAATCGGCGCAGGCGCAGCAGCCGGTTTTGGCGTGACCTCACGTACTTCGGCGATTTTGGCGGTGCCGTTTGGCTTGTGTGCGTCAGCAACGGGCTTCGCACCCGCAACCGGCTTTACAGGAACTTCTTCCTGCCCGTTCGCATCAATTTTGCCATTAGCTTCGGTGCCTTGAGCTGTGGCTGCGGAGCTGTCCCCCTGCCCTTCCACTTTCATGCCGCCGGCCTCGGCGGGCTTGGCCTTATAGTCGCCATCGGCGGCCGCGATGAGCTTGCCGTCACCACCCTTTACCGGTGGTGTTTGACTGTTCATGACCCATAGGCCACCAATCAGCAGCGCGAGAGCGCCAGCCCCAGCCAACAGAACGCCCGTCGTGCGGCTGCGCTGGTGCGCATCATGATCTTCATCCGGCTCTACAGCCTCCAGCCACGGCAGGCGATCTTCCTCGTGTCCGTGAATGTCATTTTGGTGCACTTCATTGTTCAGGTGCAACTCGTTCTCATGCTCGGTCATACTCACATCTCCGTAGCGGCCTGCACCCCCATGATTAACAGGCCATTTGCGATAACTTGCCCGATTGCCGCCGCCATGAAAAGCCGCGACGTGGTAAACGGCGCATTATTAACCACCAATACACGTTTTTCAGGCGCTTCATTGCCCAAATGCCAGTGCGCATGGAACGCGGCGGCGAGATCGTAGAGGTAAAAAGCGATACGATGGGGCTCATGATGCGTCGCAGCAGCCTCTACGACTCGGGGAAATTGCGCGGCGATCTTGACGAGGTTGAGATCGTCAGCGGTGAGGAGGCTGAGGTCGGGCGGGCCGCTCACGTCTATCCCCAGCTCTTGCGCCTTGCG
>JAYVZY010000051.1:0-1693 GCA_043782885.1 Sphingomonadales bacterium
CAAGAGGAGCAGACCAAGTCCTGCCAGACTGAAAAGGGCTGTCTCGCGACACAAAATAGCACATCCCCAGCACAGGCCTGCTGCAACAGCGTTAACATCTTTCCGTGCGGTGAGCAGCAGCAACGCACCTTCGAGCAAGAAGAGCACTTCCGGCAGATCGCAATTGACGATGGAGCTATTGCTGGCAATGACGGGTAGGGTTGCCACCAGCATAGCTGCGATCCATCCTGCCTGTCGCGTCGCGATCTCTGCGGTGAATCGGCCGGTAAGGGCAATTATGAGCATGTAGAAGAGGATCGATGTGGCCCAAAAGGCACCAAACCCCTTGCCAAATATCAAGATAGCCCCCGCGAACGTGAGAATGACTGGGAATCGCGTTGTCCAGTGGCTGTCCCCGGCAAACGGGCCCTTATCGACCCAATGGCGAGCGCCCTCAAAATAGAGGCCGTCATCAGATGCGATATATCCTGCCCAGGAGAGCGCGAGCGTCAAAATAATGAGCAAAGCCAGGGTAAGGGGCCACCAAAGCCGCTGTTTGCTCACGAATAACTCCACTGTATTAAAATGGCAGCTTCACGAGATACGTTCTGTCGACACGCGGCCGTAAAAGCAATACGATGTGGTTGAAATTAACGGGCCGAATTCGGCACCTGATGAAGGAGTGGGGCCAAAGCGCATGACGGACATCAAACCACTCACTGGAGGCTGCCAATGTGGGCGCATTCGATACTCGGCGCAGCTTGCCAGTCATGAAGCGTATTACTGCCATTGCCGGATGTGTCAGCGCGCCACTGGCGGCGTGGCTGCGGCGTTTGTGAGCGTGATGAAGGATGCGCTAACATGGGAGATAGAGCCCGACTATTATGCGTCGTCCGCCATCGCTCGGCGACCGTTTTGCAGCGTGTGTGGGACGCCGCTCGGGTTTGATTATCCTGACTCCGCGAAGATTGATCTGACGGTCGGTAGCTTTGATGATCCCTCGGGCTTTGTCCCAACCAGCCATTTTGGTGCGGAAACGATTCTCGAAGCGTGGCTCGATACGCGTCACCTGCCGCGTACACGGTGCGATGAATATCCGTCGCTCGCGGCCCGCTGGGAGAAAGTGGGGCAGTATGATCCTGACTGAGGTATCGTTGCATTACTTCACAGCCTCAGATGGTGCGCGACTTGCTTATCGCGAACTGGGAGCGGGGCGTCCGCTCGTCCTCATCCACGGACTGTTTTCCGATGCCGTTGTGAACTGGATCAAATACGGGCACGCAGCGCTGCTGGCGGAAGCTGGGTTCCGCGTCATCATGCCCGATTTACGCGCTCACGGGGCGTCCGCCAAGGCGCACGATGTCGTCGCCTATCCCAAGGATGTGCTCGCCGAGGATGGCTTTGCGCTCATCAAGCATCTTGCGCTGACCGATTATGATCTTGGTGGTTTTTCGTTGGGCGCGCGGACGTGCGTGCGGATGCTGGTGCGTGGTGCACAGCCCCGCCGTGTGGTGCTTGGCGGGATGGGGCTTACCGGCCTCACCGCCACTGGCAAGCGCATCGAGCATTTTAAATACGTGCTCGATAATCTCGGGAGCTTTGAACGCGGGTCGGAAGAATGGCTTGCGGAGGCGTTCCTCAAAACAACGAAGGGAGACGCGGTTGCGCTGCGGTTGCTGCTCAACAGCTTCGCCGATACGTCGGTCGCGGACAT
>JAYVZY010000052.1:0-2048 GCA_043782885.1 Sphingomonadales bacterium
GGATGTGCTGGCGCTCAATGGCCCAACCGATTATCGGCTGGAGCGCTTGGGCGGAATGGAGACGTGGCACGCGCCGTTAGGAGATGCCGCCACCGCCGCGTGCCGCGAGGCCTTCTTCCGCCTCACCGATTATCCGCCGGAGGATGCCGCCCATGTGCCCGCTGAGGAACTGCCCATTCAGGGCGGCCGCACCATTCATGTGCCCAAATCGCTCAAGGGTGTTGCGGTGTTCTCATTTGCGCGGCTGTGCCGTGAAGCGCGGGGGGCGACGGATTACCTGAGCATCGCGCGGCGCTATCATACCGTCATTCTCGTCGGTATCCCCGTTCTCGGCCCCGAGAACCGCAACGAGGCCGCGCGTTTCGTCACGCTCATCGACGCGCTCTATGAACATAGCGTCAAGCTTATTGCCGCCGCCGCCGCCCTGCCGCAAGCACTCTACCCCGCAGGGGATGGCGCGTTTGAGTTCGAGCGCACAGTGTCCCGCCTGATGGAGATGCAATCGGCGAAATATATGGCCGAAGGACATGGCACGGCATGACAACGCGCCACCATCGAGCGGAATAGTCTGTTATTTTGAGAGATCGGCGAACAGCGACAGATTATAGGTTATCGCGGGCGCAATGCTTGAAATCGGCGTTCGTTCGTTGAGGCCGTGGCTAAAATCTTCCGACTCCTTGGTGAACACTGCGCTTGCGCCGTAACTCGGCACATGGCGATAGCGGAACCACATGCTGTCGCTGGCCCCAGAGGCCATGCTTGGGAACACTGGCACGCCGGGATAGATGAGCGCCATCGCCTTATTGACCGCTTTGACGAAATCGGGTCGCATCGGCGATGCATCATTGGCGACCGAGCCCACGGTAACATCCTTGAAGCTAATCGCAGGATCGGCAGCGACACGCTGCAATTCCGTCAAAATGTCCGCTGGCTTATGGCCAGGAAAAATGCGGCAATTGATGTTGGCAGTCGCACGCTGCGGCAACGCGTTCAGCGCATGACCGCCATTTATCATTGTCGTGACGCAGGTTGTGCCGATTTTTCCGATAAATGATGGATCGGCGGTGAGCGTGGCAATCGCTGCTTGGTCAGCAGGGTTGGCAGCAAACGCGCGCATGGCCGCGCCAATTTTGGCGTCAACATACGGCGCTGCCGCAACGAAATATGCTCGCGTAAGCGCGCTCGACTCCGGTGTGAATTGATAATTGCCGATCCGCACGAGTGCCGCAGAAAGCGCATTTATTGCATTTGACTTGCGTGGCATCGAGGAGTGGCCGCCAGGATTGATCACTGTCAGTTCAAAATCGGCGTAAGATTTCTCAGCGCCCTGCCATGTGAAATATTCGGGCTTGCCGGTTTGTTCGTTGAGGACGCCACCGCCGCCATCGATGTTGAGCACAAGTTCGGCATTGGCGAGCTTTTCAGCGATGACCGCGCTGGTTTTCATCGATGTTTCCTCATCGCCAGAAAACTCGATGATGATGTCGCGTCTCGGTTTATAGCCCGCGCGCTTCATCTCGATGAGCGAGGCGATGGCTATTGTGCCATCAAGCTTCATATCAGTTGCGCCTCGGCCAAAAAGATATCCATTTTCCACCACCGGCTTGAACGGGTCGCGCTGCCAATCGGCTGCCTTGGCTTCCACAACGTCGATATGGCCAGAGATCACGAGTGGTTTCAGCTTGGCGTCGGTTCCCGGCCATCGCGCAATAAGATATGCCGTGTCATCCATTGGCGTGATGCTCACATCATCAAGTGCAAAGCCGCCCGCTACCAGTGCATCTTTATAAAGCGCCGCAACTTGTGGCGTCTGGTTTCCTGGCCCTTGGACGGAGCGCAGCGCAATCGCTCGTTCCGCAAGGTCGAGCGCTTGCGCCTCGGCGCGTGGATGTGCAGGTGTTGCCATGCTGGCGCTCGCCACAATAGCCAGAAGGCCAGCTCCCGATAAAGCCCATATACGCGTCACGTTATTCTCCTGCCAACACTCCAACGAGATTAAGCAGATGCGAGAAAGACTGACCAGCAAAATCGTGTTCCGAGGACCCAGC
>JAYVZY010000053.1:0-2492 GCA_043782885.1 Sphingomonadales bacterium
TCTGTTCCATTACCCTATCATACCACGGTGCTGGCGAGAATGCGAAGCTGGCCCTTGGTATGTCTTTGCGCCGCGCTATACGCGTGCTTTGCCCATCCCTCAAGCTGTCTAGCGGATTTTTTCTTGAGCTTGTCACAATCATTTGCTCCGCCTATTTTGGTGGGCATTAATGGGGATAGATCATCGTGGATAAAGAAGAAATTTTCGCCGAGTTTCGGGCTGCTGGGGCCTTGTTGGAGGGGCATTTTGTCCTTTCGTCGGGCCTGCACAGCTGGCTCTATCTCCAATGCGCACGGGTTTTGTCCAACCCGTTAATGGCCGCGCGACTCGCATCTGCTTTGGTGGCCCAGCTTCCGCGCAAGCTGCGGTCGAGTATCGAGGTTGTGGTCTCTCCCGCAATGGGCGGCATCATCGCGGGGCATGAGATGGGTCGCGCGCTTGGCGTGAATGCATTGTTTCTGGAGCGACCAACCGGCATATTTGAGCTTCGGCGGGGCTTTGACCTTGAGCCAGGGCAAAAGGTTCTGATGATGGAAGATGTGGTGACAACGGGGTTGTCGTCCCGAGAGGCGATTGCGGCGATTACTGCGGCCGGTGGTGAGGTTGTCGCTGCAGGGGCAATCGTGGATCGCTCATCGGGCACAGCTGATCTCGGCGTGCCGTTTCACGCTTTGCTCGACCTTGACGTCCCAACGTATGCAGCCGACGCGCTTCCACCCGAACTGGCCGCTATTCCAGCGACGAAGCCAGGGAGCAGGGCAGTCTGATGCCCAATGCGCTCAGATTAGGCGTCAACATCGATCATGTTGCGACGATCAGAAATGCGCGGGGCGGCGATCATCCCGATCCGGTCAAGGCTGCTTTGCTTGCCGTGGCGGCGGGAGCTGACGGGATAACCGCACACTTGCGCGAAGATCGCCGGCATATTCGCGATGATGACATTACGCGGTTGATGGCGGAGCTCACGGTTCCGCTCAATCTTGAAATGGCTGCAACCGATGAAATGCTCTCGATTGCATTGCGGCATAAGCCGCACGCCGTCTGCTTGGTGCCGGAAAAGCGCGCGGAACGGACGACTGAGGGTGGTCTCGATGTTGCGGGGCACGACAATCATTTGCTGCCGTACGTTGATCGGTTGGCGCAGGCCGGTATTCGCGTTAGCCTGTTTATCGAGCCAGACGTGCGACAGTTGGATGCTGTGTTGCGCGTGAAGGCGCCCGTAGTCGAGTTTCATGTCGGGCAATACGCGCATCTGGAGGGGGCGGCGCGCGCCCAGGAGCTGCGCCGGATTGCTGACGCTTCGGCACTCGCGACCAAGAACGGAATTGAACCGCACGCTGGTCATGGTCTGACGTTCGAGAACGTGATAGCTATCGCGGCCATTCCGCAGCTTGCAGAACTCAACATCGGGCATTTCCTGATCGGTGAGGCGATATTTGGCGGATTGGCAGACAGTGTGCGGCAGATGCGTAAGCTGATGGACATGGCGCGGTGATTATCGGCCTTGGGTCCGACCTCTGCAATATCGAGCGGATCCAGAATTCGCTCGATCGATTCGGCACCCGCTTCGAGGAACGCGTGTTCACCGCGACGGAGCGCGCCAAGGCCGCGAAACGTCCCTTCACTCGTGCCGGAACCTATGCCAAGCGATTCGCAGCGAAAGAGGCGTTCTCCAAGGCTGTCGGCACCGGTTTCAAGCGCGGCGTCTTCATGAAAGACATTGGCGTAGTGAATGCGCCGTCGGGGGCACCCACGCTTGCACTCAGCGGCGGCGCGCAAGCCAGACTTGACGCCATGACGCCATCAGGGCACGAAATGATTGTTCATTTGACCTTAACCGACGATCATCCATGGGCGCAGGCCTTCGTTATTCTTGAAGCGCGCCCCAAAATGAAAGATGAAACGTGACAACAGAGACCAGCGCTAGCGCACCCGCCGAAGGTGCATCCTCAAAAAAGGGTGCCGAGAAGACCGATTGGGTCGCGGAACTGAAGAGCATCAGTCTGCTGCTGCTCGCTGTGTTGGGGTTTCATAGCTTCATCGCGAAGCCCTTTTACATTCCCTCCGAGTCGATGCTCCCAGGTTTGTTAGTGGGCGATCAATTGGTGGTGACAAAATATCCCTATGGCTGGTCATATGTTTCGCCGACGATCCCTAACCCGCTGGCGATCATCAGCGGATTTCTTGGTAACCCACAGGAATCATGGGGGGTTCAGCTTCCATTTATGCAAGGCCGCGTGCTCGGCAACTTGCCGCAGCGTGGTGATGTGGTGGTGTTGACCCCTCCGGGGCGCGGTGTCGATTATATCAAGCGGTTGATCGGCCTGCCGGGCGACCGGATTGAGGTGCGCAACGCGACGGTGATTCTTAATGGCGTTCCGGTGAAGCGCGAGGCGCGGCCTGCGCGGCTGATCTCGGTTGATGATGCCACGCTGTGCAACCCGCGCGAATATCCGGGGGCACTGGAAACGGGCGCGGATGGCAAGCAATAT
>JAYVZY010000054.1:0-2399 GCA_043782885.1 Sphingomonadales bacterium
GAAGGATTAGAGGCATGAACCTCATTCAAACGCTTGAGGCGGAGCAAATCGCCAAATTGACTGCTGGCAAGGTTACGCCCGAGTTTCGGCCTGGCGATACGCTCAAGGTCGGCGTGCGCGTTGTTGAAGGCGAGCGCACCCGTATTCAGAATTATGAGGGCGTGTGCATTGCGCGCTCGAACCGTGGCATGGGCAGCAACTTCACCGTGCGCAAAATCTCATTTGGTGAGGGCGTGGAGCGTGTGTTCCCGCTGTATTCGCCGAATGTTGAAAGCATCACCGTTGTCCGCAAGGGTGCAGTGCGGCGCGCGAAGCTTTATTATCTGCGGGCATTGCGCGGCAAATCGGCACGTATTGCCGAGCGTCGTGACACGCGCAATGATGTTAAAACGAGCAAAGAGATTACCACCGGAGAATAACCGGCTGCGTTCTCACACGCTTTGAACAGGCCGGGATCGCAAGGTTCCGGCCTTTTTTATTGGGATTCGAAACAACCGTCATTGCGAGCGTAGCGAAGCAATCCAGAGAACGACATGGATTGCTTCGTCGCTTCACTCCTCGCAATGACGAACTGAAAAGGACTAAACATGGGTTATCGTATCGTCGTCGCCGGAGCCACGGGTAATGTGGGCCGCGAAATGCTGAACATTCTGGCGGAGCGTGAGTTCCCGATTGATGAAATCGCCGTGCTAGCGTCCTCGCGCTCGCAAGGCCTGATGGTGGATTTTGGCGAGACGGGTAAGCAACTCAAAATCCAGAACATCGAACATTTTGACTGGACGGGCTGGGACATGGCGCTGTTCGCCATCGGATCGGAAGCGACGCTGAAATACGCGCCGATTGCGGCCAAGGCAGGTTGCGTGGTGATCGATAACAGCTCGCTGTATCGCATGGACCCAGACGTGCCGCTGATCGTGCCGGAGGTGAACCCCGATGCGATTGACGGCTACAAGGCCAAGAACATCATTGCCAATCCCAATTGCTCCACTGCGCAGCTCGTCGTGTGCCTCAAGCCGCTGCACGATGCCGCGACGATTACGCGGGTTGTCGTCGCCACCTATCAGTCCGTCTCTGGTGCGGGCAAAGAGGGTATGGATGAACTGTTAGAGCAATCGCGCAACATCTTCGTGGGCGACAGCGCGGAGCCGAAGAAGTTCACCAAGCAAATCGCCTTCAACGTCATTCCGCACATCGATAAATTCCTTGATGATGGTTCCACCAAGGAAGAGTGGAAGATGGTGGTCGAGACCAAGAAAATCCTCGATCCGAAGATCAAGCTGACCGCGACCTGCGTGCGCGTACCAGTGTTCGTGGGCCATTCGGAGGCGGTGAACATCGAGTTTAAGGACGAGCTTTCCGCCAAGAAAGCGCAGAGCATCTTACGCGAAGCGCCGGGCGTGATGCTCGTCGATAAGCGCGAAGATGGCGGCTATATCACGCCAGTGGAGTGCGTCGGCGATTTCGCGACGTTCGTCTCCCGCGTGCGCGAGGACCCGACGGTGGAGAATGGCCTTGCGCTGTGGTGCGTGTCGGATAATCTGCGCAAAGGTGCGGCGCTGAACGCGGTGCAGATTGCGGAGTTGCTGGGGCGGCGGCATTTGAAGAAGGGTTGAGGGTCTCGCCTTACCGAGCGCTCCTCTTGACATACCAGAGCGTTGGTGTTGCGCTATCGTCCGCCAAACGCTGTCGGATCGCCGTCGGCAAAAGTGGAACAATGCCAACGGCTCGCAGAATGGCTACGGCGGAGCGGTCAGGCTTTGAATAGCGCGCGATGAGGGTCGCGTTGGCAAGCGGATGTCCATTTTTAGAGAAATAAACTGCATCAGGCATCGGTGCGCCTGACACCGCATTCTGTTGACCAGAAAATTGCTGATAGAGTGTAGCCCGGCGGAGCGTGTCCGCATCAGTGATCACCTTGGTGGGGGTGTGCTCATGCAAAGCCACCATATAAGCCTCGGCAGCCCATTGCGGATGGCTATCTTGCAGGCTGAGCAGGCCCAGATTGATTGTCACGAGCGCTCCCAAGAGAATGTTCCCGCGACGAGGAGTCAGGCGCGAAAGCCAGATCGCCACGAAAATGGTCGCCACGACAGCGGCCATCGAGAAATAGCGCGGGTTCAGCACCAGCAATTTGTAAGCGACGGCGATCAATATAAAATTAGCCACCGCCATGCTGCCAAGCACTGCCGTTGGCTTTGTCAATTTTAGCGCCCGGATTTTCCCCATAAGTCCAATCACCGCAGCGATCAGCATCCAAAACAACAGGCCAAAATCATTGTTGATCAAAAGCACGAGCAACGGATCGACAACTGGGTTGACCAAGAAATTGCCCTCAGGGTTGGCCGCCCGATCAATATGGCTGTCATGATGAAAGGCGAGGCCATAGCGGTGCAGCGGAT
>JAYVZY010000055.1:0-7516 GCA_043782885.1 Sphingomonadales bacterium
CCGGATGTGCTGGTTCTGCGCGCCTGCCCGTTGCCAATACTGGCCGCAGGCGAGGTGCTGATCAAAGTAGCAGCAGCGGGCGTGAACCGCGCCGACGTGATGCAGCGGATGGGAATTTATCCGCCGCCACCCGGCGCATCCTCAATCTATGGGCTTGAGTTTGCGGGCGAGATTATCGCGCTCGGCGCAGGGGTCGATGCGGCGCATCTTGGCCAATCGGTGTGCGCCTTAGTGGCAGGTGGTGGCTATGCCGAATATGCCGCCGCGCATATCGGCCAGTGCCTTCCCGTTCCCGCCAACATATCCATGATAGAAGCGGCCGCGCTCCCGGAAGCGTTATTCACCGTATGGACGAACCTGTTTGAGAGGGCTTTTGCCAGCGAGGGCGATACTGTGCTCGTGCATGGTGGCACCAGCGGCATCGGCACGATGGTGATTGCATTGGGCAAACTCTTCGGGCTTGAGGTGATCGTAACATGCGGCACAGACGAGAAGTGCGCCGCCGCCCTCACGCTCGGAGCGGCTCATGCGATCAATTATGCCACCACTGATTTCTTGGCGGAGGTCAAGCGCCTCACCGAGGGGAAGGGCGTGCAAGCGGTGCTCGATCTGGTTGGTGGCGCTTACGTGGCGCGCAACCTGAAGTGCCTCGCGCCGGAAGGCCGCCACGTGACCATCGCGGTGCCCGGCGGCGTCACGGCGGAGATTAACCTGCTCGACGTGATGGCTCGTCGCCTCACCCTCACCGGCTCTACCCTGCGCGGACGCGACAATGCGTTCAAAACACTGGTGGCCGAGGAGATCGCCCGCACCGTCTGGCCGCACGTGGCGGCAGGGCGGCTGAAGGCCATCGTCGACATGAGCTTCCCACTGGCGGAAGCCGCCGCCGCCCACCAGCGCATGGAGGCGGGAGCCCATGTTGGCAAGATTATTCTCACGATGCGCTAATATCCTTGCCCTCATCTTCCACACGGACTAGATGAGGAAAATTACATGGCCGCTCCCTTTGGGGCGGCCCTTATTTTATCTGACGAGGATTTTATGGCTCAGCCCCTTATGCCCCACGCCACGGCGTCGTGGTTGATCGACAATACTGCACTCAGCTTTGAGCAGATCGCCGCGTTTTGCGAACTGCACATTCTTGAGGTTCAGGCGATGGCGGATGATTTGGCCGCGACAAAATACACCGGGCGCGATCCGATCCGCGCGAATGAGTTGACGCAAGCCGAAATCGATAAGGGGCAGAATGATCCGAATTATCGCCTTATGATGTTTCGTGCGCCAGAAGCGGCGACCCGCAGCAAGGGGCCGCGCTACACGCCGGTTTCCAAGCGGCAGGATAAGCCCGATGGTATCGCATGGATTATCCGCAATCATCCGGAAGTGTCAGATGGCCAAATTGGCAAGCTGATCGGCACCACGCGCACGACCATCAGCGCGATTCGGGATCGCAGCCATTGGAATATGGCGAACATTACGCCGAAGGACCCAGTGACCCTCGGCCTGTGCCCGCAGCGGGAATTGGATGCTATCGTCGCCAAAGCTGCGAAGAAGGCGGGCCTTGAAGCGCCCGTGGACAATCGCTTGGATGGCGATCGTGCAGCGCTCATCACCGAATTGCGGGCCGAGCGCGAAGCTCAAGCCCGTGCCGCAGATGACGTGGCCGGCGAAGAGGCTGGTGCGCCGCTGACGATGGATACTCTGTTCAAGAAATAAGGGTCACCGCCGCCGATGTCCGACACGCCTGATCTCTCTGCGCTTTCCTTTGAAGATGCCCTCAAGCGGCTGGAGACGATCGTCGCTCGGCTGGAATCGGGGGATGCGACGTTAGAGGAATCAATCACGCTGTATGCTGAGGGCGATGCCCTACGCGCGCAGTGTGAAGCGCGACTGAAGGCGGCACAAGCACGTATTGAGAAGATCACGCTTGGCGCGGATGGAAAACCCAATGGCACCACGCCATTCGATGCGGCCTAGGGCGCTTCAACGATGAACGCTTTGCTCGCTCAAGCACTGGGCGCGATTGCGACGGATATTGACGGCGCGTTCGATGCCCTGCTCCCGGTGCCGACTGATGCGCGCGCGCAGCTTTATGCGGCAATGCGCCACGCGGCGATGAACGGTGGCAAGCGGATCAGGCCGCTGCTCGTAATGGCATCTGCATGGCTGTTTGAGACCGAACACGCGCATGCGTTAAGGGTGGCGACGGCGATTGAGTGCATCCACGTCTATTCGCTCATTCATGATGATATGCCGTGTATGGATGATGATGATCTGCGGCGTGGCAAGCCGACAGTGCACAAGTTGTTCGATGAAGCGACCGCCGTGCTCGCCGGAGATTCTCTCCACGCACTGGCGTTTGAATTGCTGGCCGATGAAGCAACGCATCCGGACGCGGAGATCCGTTGCGCACTGGCACTGGAGCTTGCGCGCGCGTCCGGCCCCGCAGGCATGGCGGGCGGGCAGATGATTGATCTGGTCGCGGAAACGCAAGCGTTTGATCTCGATACGGTGGCGCGGTTGCAAGAGCTGAAAACCGGCGCGCTGATCGTGTTCTCAGCGGAGGCTGGCGCTATTCTTGGTAACGCCTGTGCCGAAGACCGTGCTGCGCTCAGAGCTTATGCGCAAGCCGTTGGCCTTGCCTTCCAAATCGCCGATGATTTGTTGGATGTGGAAGGTGATGCCGCGCTCGCGGGCAAGGCGCTGCATAAAGATGCGGATGCGGGCAAAGCCACCTTTGTCTCTATCTTGGGCGCAGAGGCGGCGCGAGCCAAAGCGCAGACGCTCGTTAACCAAGCCATTGATCATCTTGCGATTTTTGACGACAAGGCTGATTTGTTGCGCCACATTGCGCGCTACACTTTGGAGAGGGATCGTTAGGATGCGCATTGGCGTTTACCCCGGCACATTTGACCCGATCACGTTGGGCCACATGGACATCATCAAGCGTGGCGCAAAGTTGGTTGATAAGCTTGTCGTTGGTGTCACGACCAACATATCCAAATCGCCCATGTTCTCGGTCGAAGAGCGCATGACGATGGTGCAGCGGGAAGTCGCTGCCCTTGGTGGACAGATTGAGGTGGTGGCGTTTGATCAACTGCTGATGGGCTTTGCTCAGAGCTACAGTGCTTCGGTTATTGTGCGCGGTTTGCGGGCTGTTGCCGATTTTGAGTATGAATATCAGATGGCGGGCATGAACCAACAGATCAATAGCGAGATTGAAACCGTGTTCCTGATGGCCGATGTCTGCTTGCAGCCGATTGCCTCAAAGCTGGTGAAAGAAATCGCGCTTTACGGCGGTGCGATTCACAAATTCGTAACGCCCGCAGTTGAAGCGGATGTGACAGCACGGGTTAATCAAATAGGCCGTAAGGGCTCATAAAGAATGAAGGATGCGTTGATGAAGCTTTTGGTGACACCTGTTTTTGTGCTGGCCACACTGAGCCTTGGGCTTGGCGCGTCAGCCCCGGCATTCGCCAAGCTCGCGGCCAATCCACATCGCCACAAAGCTGCGAAGGTGAAGGCTGCGCCGGTGCCGACGGTTGCTACCGTTGCGCCACCCGCCGCCAATGATACGGCAAATATTCTCAACCTCGATCTCTCAACAGGTGGTCGGGTGGTGATTGCACTGCGGCCTGATAAAGCACCCAACCACGTTGCGCGCATCAAGCAACTCGCGCGTGCGCATTTTTATGATGGCCTGATCTTCCACCGCGTGATTGAGGGCTTCATGGCCCAAACGGGTGATCCGAAGGGCACTGGCGAAGGCGGATCGTCGTTGCCGGATTTGAAGGCCGAGTTTAATGACTTGCCGCATCTGCGTGGCACCGTCTCTGCGGCGCGCACCGATGCGCCCGATACTGCGAACAGCCAATTCTTTATCTGTTTCCTCCCCGTGATGAAGCTCGATGGCAAATATACGGTGTTCGGGCGAGTGACTCAGGGCATGCCCTTTGTCGATAAGATCGAACTTGGAGAACCTCCTGCAAACCCGTCAAAGATTATCCATGCGTGGATGGCAGCAGATGGCCCGAATGCGGTAGCTGTGCCGTTGCCAGTGGCTGCACCGGTTGCTGTGGCGCCACCCGCCACGCCTGCGCCGCCAGCTGTCCCTTCTCCAGTTCCGGCCGCTGATCCGGCAGCCGCGCCCACAAAATAAGCGAACGCGTTATGCGCGTTGACCTGTTTGATTTTAATCTTCCGCCCGAGAATATCGCCCTGCGCCCTGCCGTGCCGCGCGACTCAGCGCGGATGCTGGTGCTGGCGGGCGACACCACCGCTGACGATCTCGTCAACGCGCTCCCCAATCACCTCCGCGCTGGCGATTGCCTTGTGTTCAATGACACGCGAGTCATTCCGGCACAGCTTACGGGTAAACGCGGTAACGCGACCATCGGCGCCACGTTGCACAAGCGCGAGGGGATGCGAACGTGGCGGGCGTTCATTCGCAACGCCAAACGGCTGCATGATGGCGACCTGATCGAGTTTGGTGCTGGCGTATCCGCCACTGCCACAGCCCGTGCTGACGATGGCTCATGGTGCCTCAGCTTTCTGGGCACGGAGCCTGTTGAAGTCCTGTTGGGCCGCGCCGGAACCATGCCGCTCCCGCCCTATATCGCGAGCAAGCGTCCGACGGATGCCCGTGATGCGGAAGATTACCAGACAATGTTTGCCGCACACCCCGGCGCAGTCGCCGCGCCCACAGCGGCGCTCCATTTTACACCTGAGCTTATGACTGCACTTGCGGAAGCAGGCGTCACTCATGAAACGCTCACGCTACACGTGGGCGCAGGCACGTTTCTTCCCGTGAAGGTGGAGGATACCGATGCGCATCAAATGCATGCCGAATGGGGTGAGATTACCGCCGCAACGGCCGCCCGCCTCAATGCCGTTCGTGCCAATGGCGGCCGGATCGTCGCGGTCGGCACGACCTCGCTTCGGCTCATTGAGAGTGCATGTGGAGATGATGGTACGATCCAGCCGTTTCAGGGTGACACCGCTATTTTCATTACGCCCGGTTATCGGTTCAAGGGGATTGACGGGCTGATAACCAATTTTCACCTCCCGTGCTCCACACTCTTTATGCTTGTGAGCGCGCTTATGGGACGCGAGCGGATGCAGGCGGCGTATGCGCACGCGATTGCCAGCGGCTACCGTTTCTATTCTTACGGCGATGCCAGCCTGCTCCTGCCGCACCTGTCGAGTTAACTTACAGTTAACCATGCTCGGCAATGAAAATGAACGCAAAACTGGGGTTGGCCTGACAATTGCTTAATCAAGGGCATGCTCCATCGCCTCTCCCGCCTTTTTGTAATCAAGAACAAGTTTGAAGCCTTTGCGGTGATTTACGGTATCTCATTGGGCGCAGTGGAGCGGGGCAAGGGATACCTTGTTCAATATCCGGGCTTTGGCGGGAAACTGCTGTTTGGCGCATGTTGCCTTGCCGTTTTTATGGCGGGGGCAAAGATATTGGATGGGGTTCGGCTCACCCCAAAGCCGCCAAAGCCGCTCAAGCGGACCAAGCAAAAAGCCAACAAACCCGCACACTCACTCGCGCACCAAGGCTCGCGATAGCATACGTCTGCATCACGGTATCAATTTATTGCAAACGATTGCAAATCGCTGTCATTAAGCATCCGATCACGCTATGGGGAGCGTGCTAACTCAAGGATACCTATGACGACGCCATTCAAAACACTCATTCTCTTTGGCGCCACTGGCGATTTGGCCCAGCGGATGCTCTTCCCCTCCCTTTATAATCTTGATTGCGATGGGCTGTTGAGCACGGATGTCCGCATTGTTGGCGTGGCACGCTCGGCGGAGCCAGATGACGCCTTTCGCAGCAAAATAGGCGAGGCGCTCAGGCGGTTCCTGCCAGCGGAGTGCTATGATGCGGCGAAGGCGGAGACGTTTCTCGCAAGAATTAGTTATTGTGCTGTCGATACAAACGCTGACGATGGCTTCAAGGCATTGGCTGACCGCGTGTGTGTGCGTGCAGATGACGGACTGGCGTTTTACATGTCCACGCCGCCCTCACTCTTCGCGCCGATTGCAGCGGGGCTGAAGCGGGCTGGACTTGCAGGCCCGATGAGCCGAATTGCGATGGAAAAGCCAATCGGGCAGGACTTGGCCTCCTCACACACCGTAAACGAAGCGATTGGCGCGGTGTTTGATGAAGAGCGCGTGTTCCGTGTCGATCATTACCTTGGCAAGGAGACGGTGCAAAATCTGCTCGTGATGCGCTTTGGCAACACGCTGTTCGAGCCTTTGTGGAATGCCAACGCGATTGAGCATGTGCAGATCACGGTCGGTGAGACTGTCGGACTTGAGGGCCGCGTGTCTTATTATGATGGCGTTGGTGCACTGAAGGATATGGTGCAGAACCATATGCTGCAATTGCTCGCGTTGGTCGCGATGGAGCCACCTGCCGGATATACCGCCACCGCCGTGCGTGACGAGAAGGTGAAGGTGCTGCGCGCACTCCGGCCGATGTCGGCAGCCGATGTTGCGACGCACAGTGTGAAGGGGCAATATGCCAGCGGGGCTATCGATGGTCAGCCGGTGAAGGGCTATGCCGAGGAGCTGGGCGGGCCATCAAATACCGAGACATTTGTGGCGTTGAAAGCGCATATCGATAATTGGCGCTGGAAGGGCGTGCCTTTTTATCTGCGCACGGGAAAGCGGCTCATGGCCAAAGAATCAGAGATTGTCATTCGCTATCACCCCGTGCCGCACTCGATTTTTCCAAGCAATGGGCAGGGCTTGCAGGCCAATACGCTGATCATGAAGCTCCAGCCGCAAGAAGGCATCCGCATGTCATTGATGGCAAAAGAGCCGGGGCTCGACAGAGGCGGAATTGAGCTAAAGCAGGTTGATCTCGACGTCTCGCTCACCGCTGCCTTTGCGGGCACACGGCGGCGGATAGCTTATGAGCGGCTGCTGCTCGATCTGCTGGAGGGCGATACGACGCTGTTCGTGCGGCGCGACGAAATTGAGGCGGCATGGACATGGATTGATTCGATCCACGATGCGTGGCGGGCGACCGACGCTCAATGCAAGAGTTATACAGCGGGCAGCTGGGGGCCAAGCGCTGCGATTGCGCTGATCGAACGCGATGGAGCGAGCTGGCATGAATAAGGTTATCGAGAGTGTCACCCAGCGCATCATTGAGCGCTCGAAGCCCACGCGCCAAGCTTACCTCGACCTGATCAAGCGCCAACGCGATGCGGGCACCAACCGGCATATGCTGAGCTGTGGCAATCTGGCGCATGGATTTGCGGCGGCGGGCGAGGACAAGCCCGTAATTCGGGCGGACAAGGCCATGAACATTGGCATTGTGAGCGCGTATAACGACATGCTCTCCGCGCATCAGCCGTATGCGCGCTATCCGGAGCAGATCAAGCTGGCGGCGCGCGAAAGGGGCGCAACTGCGCAGGTGGCGGGCGGTGTTCCGGCGATGTGCGATGGTGTGACACAGGGGCAAGCGGGCATGGAGCTTTCGCTCTTCTCGCGCGAT
>JAYVZY010000056.1:0-3653 GCA_043782885.1 Sphingomonadales bacterium
ACGGTGGCATAATCCGCCCCCATCGCGCGGGACACGGCATCAATCACCGCCTGCGGCTTCTGCGCCGTGGCCCCGGTGTCGAGGTAGTGCCAAGCGCCAATGCCCGGAAAATCATGCCGATGCGCGGTCACCACCTCTCTCCCCTTGCGGGAGAGACAGCGAGACTTAACGATCCGCAGGAGAGTTTAGTCGCAGCCAGAGAGGGGGTTCTCCGTCCGAACGCCGCCCCCCCTCTCCAAGAGTTGCTAAGCAGCAAGCTGCCAAGCCAACTCCGTCCTCCCCCACAAGGGGGGAGGAGGGATTCACGCGAAGCCGCGAAGGCGCGAAGGTTAGTGGTGTGGGGCATCATTTATTTCGCTTTTTCCGGGCAGATACTGCTCTGATTACGTCGTTGCGAATATCGATGTCAGTGTATTGCATAACCGACTCTGCGATATTTTCTGTCGTATACGGGGGGAGCAGTTTCGGTATCGAGGTTTCTGTAGTGTGTGTCGCCGTGATAGCTGCAACGGCAGATTTCCGCTCCACCAAACACGCGTTAAGCGCCGCCTGCGCGATCGAGATACTGTTCCCACTCTCCTTTAGGGCCGCGATCAAAACGCAACGTTCATATCTCGACACCTCCAACCTTGCCAATTCCACGCTCGAAAATGGTTGTCCGGTGGGCAAAGTTCCGATGGCGGCTTGAAGCAAGATCAGATTTAGCGGTGACATCACCCCACCCTCCCCAAAGCACCCTTGGCCGCCGCCTGCAATTCCGCTTGCAGCTCAGCCCCCGCGAACACATCCGCCACAAACGCCTCCAGCAGCAGCGCCTGCGCTTCCACCGGCGGCAGCCCGCGCGATTGCAAATAAAACAACGCCGCCGCGTCCAGCTCGCCCACCGCGCAGCCGTGCGCGCATTTCACGTCATCGGCGAAAATCTCTAGCTGCGGCACAGCGTTGGCAGTGGCCGTGCGCGAGAGCAACATCGCCTTCACCGATTGCGCCGCGTCCGTTTTCTGCGCATCGCGCGCGACGTTGATGCTGCCGAGGAAGTTGCACGTCGCATGTCCGCCGACCACCGAGCGCACCACTTGGTTACTCGTGCCGTTCGGTTCGGCATGGGTGATGGTGGTGACAATTTCGAGCGTCGCCTCTCCCCCGCCGATCATCACGCCGCCCAGTTCAAAATGCGCGCCTTCATGGAGGGTGACATCTAGCGACACGCGGTTGAAGGCCGTGCCTGCATTCAGGATATGGAACGCGCAACGCCCCCCCGCCGCAATATCAATCACATAATCCTGCACGGCAACATCACCGCCCGCCAGCACCACATGCCGCGCGACGGACTCGCTTGGCGGCACATGAATAGTTTCCGTCAAAACGGGCCAGACGCGCGCCAACGCTTCAATATCCGAGTAACGGAACGCCTCATCATGGCGTGTGGGGAGGGCGAGCGCGTTCATAAAATATCCGTTCGGCCTGAGCCTGTCGAAGGGCTGCACTTACTATTCCGCTGTTTGAAGAAGGACAATCCTTCGACACGCTCAGGACGAACGGGGTTGGTAGTGATGCTCACCCCGCCAACTCCTTATAGCCCTCGCGCTCAAGCTCATGCGCCAACTCCGGCCCGCCGGTTTTCACAATCCGCCCATCCGCCAATATGTGCACAAAGTCCGGCTGCACATAGTCAAGCAGCCGCTGGTAGTGCGTGATGAGCAGCACGGCCTTGTCGGGCTTGCGCATGATCCGGTTGATCCCCTCACCCACAATCCGCAGCGCATCGATGTCCAGCCCCGAGTCCGTCTCATCAAGAATGGCGAGCGCGGGGTCGATGATGCCCATCTGCACCATCTCGTTGCGCTTCTTCTCGCCGCCCGAAAAGCCCACATTCACGGCGCGCTTGAGCATCTCCATGTCCATGCCCATCGCGTCCGCCTGCGCGCGCGCGATCTTGAGGAAGGCCCCGCCGGAGAGCGGCTCCTCCCCACGATGCTTGCGCTGCGCATTGAGCGCCTCACGCAGGAATTGCACATTCGACACGCCGGGGATTTCGACGGGGTATTGGAAGCCGAGAAACAGCCCCGCCGCCGCGCGCTCATGCGGGGGGAGGGCGAGTAAATCCAACGCCACACCCAAATCCGTTCGCCCTGAGCCTGTCGAAGGGTTGTCCTTCTTGTCCGAGGAGGGTGAAGGGGAAAGCAGTCCTTCGACAGGCTCAGGACGAACGGGAGGTGTAAAGCGCACCTCACCCTCCGTCACCTCATACCCAGGCTTGCCCGCAAGGACATAAGACAGCGTAGATTTCCCCGCGCCATTCGGCCCCATAATCGCATGGATTTCGCCCGCGTTGATGCTGAGCGAAAGGCCCTTGAGGATTTCTGTGCCGCCGACGGTGGCGTGGAGGTTATTTATTTGGAGCATTATTGACACTTCATTTGTTGATGTTTGAGAACAACTTTAGAGTTCGCTCACTCCGATCACGTTGAACAAGACCTGCGTTCTCCAATAGGTCGACTTCTTGATGCACACGAGGTTGGTCTCTCACGCCAAACATCAATTCGGCTAAATCCGCCTCAGTGATCCCAGGCCGTTTCGTGATGAACCACAACGCGACGTCTGCATTCGTCGCAAGCCTACCTGATCGACCGAATGGCTGAGGTATATCATTTGCCATAGTCATGGCTCATCCAATCTGCGCAATTGGTATTAAGCTGATTTAGAACCATCTGATTTGCTCCGATGCTACCAACCAAGCCTAGCATCGGTGAGCTATTGCCTGCCTTTTTAGTGCGATCAATGGACTCGTTAAGGAGGGTTTCAGTGTTAGAACTAAATTCGCGTTTCAATCTTCCACACATTTGCTCATGCTCATGATATTTGCTCCATTGGTCGTAACCGATATACCCGCCGACTAATATCAACGCGGCGGCTACCGGCCCAAGCCAGCTTGAATTCGCCTTATTTTCATTACGCATCACCCCACGCTCCCCTCAAGAGAAATCCCCAGCAGCTTCTGCGCCTCCACCGCGAATTCCATCGGCAATTGCTGGAGCACTTCCTTCGCGAAGCCATTCACAATCAGCGCCACGGCCTGTTCCGCATCCAGCCCGCGCGACATGGCGTAGAAGAGCTGGTCGTCGGAGATTTTGCTCGTTGTTGCCTCATGCTCGATTTGCGCCGATGGATTCCGCACCTCGATATAGGGCACGGTGTGCGCGCCGCTTAAGGAACCGAGCAGCAGCGACTCGCATTGGGTGAAGTTGCGCACGCCGTCGGCATTCGGCCCGACGCGCACAAGGCCGCGATAGGTGTTGTTGCTGTGTCCGGCGCTGATGCCCTTGCTGATGATGGTCGAGCGGCTGCCCTTGCCGTTGTGGATCATCTTGGTGCCGGTGTCGGCCTGCTGGTGGTTGTTGGTCACCGCAACCGAATAGAATTCGCCCACCGAATCCTCGCCATTGAGGACGCAGCTGGGGTACTTCCAGGTCACCGCGCTGCCGGTTTCGACCTGGGTCCACGATACCTTGCTGCGCGCGCCCTGGCACAGCGCGCGCTTGGTCACAAAGTTATAGATGCCGCCTTTGCCCTGCGCATCGCCGGGGTACCAGTTCTGCACGGTGGAATATTTGATTTCGGCATCGTCCAGCGCGACCAGTTCGACCACCGCG
>JAYVZY010000057.1:0-3039 GCA_043782885.1 Sphingomonadales bacterium
ACGGCATCGACGCGAAGGCCATCGACGTGATAACGCTCGGCCCAGAACAGCGCATTGTTCACAAGGAAGCTCGCCACCTCGCGCCGCCCAAAATTATAGATCGCCGTCTGCCAGTCAGGGTGGAAACCGAGTTTAGGGTCTTCGTGCTCATACAGGGCCGTGCCATCAAAATGGGCGAGGCCGTGTTCGTCGGTCGGGAAATGCGCGGGCACCCAATCGAGCAAAACCCCGATCCCAGCACGATGAGCGCCGTCAACGAAGCGCGCAAACCCCGTCACATCCCCGAACCGCGCAGACGGCGCATAGAGGCCGGTCGTCTGATAGCCCCAACTCGGATCGTAAGGATGCTCGCTCACGGGGAGGAACTCGATGTGGGTAAAGCCCATCTCGATCACATAGGGAATGAGCTTGTCCGCCAACTCATCCCAGCTCAGGAACCAATCATTCTCATCCAGATCCCAAGATCCGGGATGCACCTCATAAATGCTGATCGCCTCGCGGCGCGGATCAACGGATGCCCAATGTGCCCGGTGCGCGGCATCTCCCCAATCGAGTTTATTGGGATCGCTCGTGAGGGATGCAGTGGCGGGGCGCAGTTCTGACGCGAAAGCGAACGGATCAGCCTTGAGCGGTTGGAACGTACCATCCGCTCCCGTAATCTGATATTTATACGCGCGGCCCGTGCCAATATCGGGGATGAAGATTTCCCACACACCAATGTCCGCGCGCTTGCGCATCGGGTGCCGCCGCCCATCCCAATCATTGAAATCACCCACTACCGCAACGCGTTGCGCATTGGGTGCCCAGAGCGCGAAGTGCACGCCATCCGCGCCCTCATGCGTGATCAGATGCGCACCCATTTTATCAAACAACCGGAAATGCGTGCCCTCCGCAATCAGCAGATCGTCAATCGGGCCAAGCACCGGGCCGAAGCTATAGGGGTCTGTCACCCACCATGCGGCAGTCCCCGCCGCCGCGCGATATTTAACCGGCTGCGGCTTGCCGGTGAGGGTGCCTTCAAACAGTCCGCGGCCCTCAACGCGCTTCATGGCACCAAGCGCAGTGCCGGCAAGGTCAAACGCCTCCGCCGTCTCGGCCCCCGGCAAAATCACGCGCGCAAATGTTCCCTTCGGCCCCTCATGCACGCCCAACATCGAGAACGGGTCGGCGTGCGTGCCCCCGAGCAACGCTTCAATCGCTCGTGGTGATGGTTTCACATCACGCCCCAAATATTGCGAGCATATTCACTGATGGTGCGGTCAGACGAGAACCAGCCGACATTGGCGATGTTGCGGATAGCGGATGTCCGCCACGCTGCCTGATCGAGCCACCGGGCATCCACCGCGCGCTGGGCGTCGGCATAGGCGTCGAAATCTGCGGCGACCATGAACCAGTCATGGTCATACAGCCCGCCCATCAGATCAGCATAGCGGTGCGGATCGTCCGGCGAGAAGACGCCAGATGCAATGGCGGACACGGCCTGTTGCAGTTCCCGCGAGTCTTCGATCAGCGCGCGCGGATTATACCCGTTCGCCCGCTTCTGGGAGACTTCATCCGCCGTCAACCCGAAGATGATGATATTCTCGTCACCGACCCGATCTTTGATCTCAATGTTTGCGCCGTCGAGCGTGCCGATGGTGAGCGCGCCGTTGAGCGCAAATTTCATGTTGCCGGTGCCCGACGCCTCCATGCCCGCAGTGGAAATTTGCTCCGAGAGGTCAGCGGCCGGAATGATCCGCTCTGCCAGCGACACGTTGTAGTTTGGCACGAACAGCACCTTGAGCAATCCCCCAACCGACGGATCAGCATTCACCCGCCGCGCGATGTCATTCGTGAGCTTAATAATCAGCTTGGCGTTGTGATAGCTCGACGCCGCCTTGCCGCCAAATATCTTCACGCGCGGCACCCAATTGCGTTCCGGGTGGCTGCGGATTTGATCATAAAGCGCCACCGTCTCAACGAGGTTGAGGAGTTGCCGCTTATATTCGTGAATGCGCTTGATCTGGACATCGAACAGCGCATCGGGATCAAGCCGCACGCCCATCGTCTCATGCAGATAGTTGGCCAGCGCTACTTTGTTAGCCCGCTTGACCTCAGCCACGCGCTCACCAAGCGCGCGATCACCCGCCAGCGCATTCAGATCTGTCAATTGCTCCGCATCATCCAAAAACGCCTCGCCAATCGCGTCGCGGATCACGCGCGTGAGGCCCGGATTGCATTGCTGGAGCCAGCGGCGCGGGGTCACACCATTGGTTTTGTTGTTGATCCGGGTGGGAAACATCCGGTGCAAATCAGCAAACACCGTGGCCTTCATCAAATCGGTGTGCAGTGCCGCCACACCATTGACGCTGTGCGCGCCAACAAACGCAAGGTTCGCCATCCGCACGCGCCGCTCGCCGTTTTCATCGATAATCGACACAGCGGAAATGGCCTGTTCGTCCATACCGGCCACCTTGTGCGCCTCGCGCAACAACCGTGCGTTGACCGCATAAATAATCTGCATATGGCGCGGCAACAGCCGCTCAAACAACGGCAATGACCAGCTCTCTAATGCCTCAGGGAGCAAAGTGTGGTTTGTGTAGCCGAAGGTTTGGCGTGTCATGTCCCACGCCGCGTCAAAGTCCATCTGGTGATAATCGATCAGGATACGCATGAGCTCCGCCACCGAGATTGCGGGGTGTGTATCATTGAGCTGGATCGCGGCTTTATCAGCGAGCGTGCGGATGTCGCCGTGATATTGCAAGTGCCGCCGGACGATGTCCTGAATTGAGGCGGAGGAAAAGAAATATTCCTGCCGCAGCCGCAACTCTTGCCCAGAAGCGTTCGAGTCTGCCGGATAGAGAACGCGCACCAAACTCTCTGCCCGCACCTGCTCGGCCAGTGCTCCGGCATGATCGCCCGCGTTGAACGCATCAAGACGGATGGGATCGATCGCGCGCGCCGTCCAGAGCCGCAGCGTATTGACCCGCTTGCCACGCCAGCCAACAACTGGCGTGTCCATCGCCATCGCCTCGACTGTTTCTTGCGGATTCCACACAA
>JAYVZY010000058.1:0-3839 GCA_043782885.1 Sphingomonadales bacterium
CGAACCCGGATGTCCACCTCATCATCGTGAAAGCGAAAGGGTATCGGCACGTCGCAAAGCAACCGAAATGCCTCCGGATCGTCACGGCGAAGGTCTTCCGCCATCGCAAAACCATCTGCGAAGATCGATCCGCCACCTTCGGCTTCCCTGGCCAGTGAGTGAAGAAATTGATAACCCGGCGGAACCTCCTGATTTGGCAAATCTGAATGGAGCGGCAAAGCTATGGACGTATAAGCCAGATTGTTTGGATCGGGCTTGTTGATCACTTCAAAGGTCGTGCCAAAATTGGTCTCACGTAGAAAGCTTATGCGCCTCGCCACCTCGACCCCAGCGCTGGTTCGATTTTCAAGCCCGTCTATTATCGAAAGCCCGAATTTTGCGGTTTTCTGCATCCATTTATTGAGCGTTTCATCATCGGTCAAAACCTGCGCCGCTGAAAAACGCGGTAGGTCTGTAACGGTTAAATCCGCCCGCCAAAGCAAAGGGGGAATGGCCGCAGGGTCGGCGGCTGGTTGCCCCGGGCGGTGTGCGCTGAGCAGCGCCACTGGCATATCGCTTGTATGTCCGTCCGCATAGCCAAGCTTGATAGTGTCCCCATCCTGCGCGGCGGATATGAGCACGGGTGACAGATCAAGCGTCAGCAAATCCAGCAGTCTTTCATGCGTCTGCGGGTGGAGCCCCGACGGGCAATTATCGCGAAGCCAGATCGTCGGGAAGGGTGTCGATGTATCGTCCGCCCAAGTCACTACCAGCGCGTCCGCACGGACCAATAGGTCATGTAAAATCATGCGTTGTCCTGTTCATTCTGAAATCTGGAACCGAGATCGCTGGCTAGGACAGAACCCTGTTTCCCACAAGCGGGAATACACCGCGTTGCATCAAGAAGCCAAACATGACATCTCGCTGCTGATGTTAGAGATCAACCACAATTCCAGCGCTGGTTCCATGGCAGACCGGAAGCAGCGCCCCTTCGCCTTCACGTTGATCGGCATCGGGGCCGCGACTGGCGCCGCGCATATTGGCAACAATTTTACCACCTATCTGGTCGGTGGGCTTATTGACCGCTTCAGCTTTACGCCCTTTGCGATGGGTGCCTGGAATATGGCCGAAACACTCAGCTATGCCGCCGCCATGTTCATCGTTGCACCGCGCGCGCGGGCAATGGACGCAAGGATGCTGGCGATTATTGCCACTCTGCTCGTCGCTGTGGCGCAGGCAGGTTCTGCTCTCACGAGCGTCTATACGTTGCTTTTTCTGGGGCGGATCGGGACCGGGCTTGGTTTCGGACTCATGAACAGTGCGGTCAACCTAGCGGCAGGGCGAACAGATCATCCCGCGCGCTGGATTTCGCTTGGGATCGCTTTTCAGACTGTGCTCTACACGTTCGTCGCGCTGGGTGTACCGATGGTGGGCGCGCGGTACGGTGTAGCGGGCATGTTCGCCGGGCTAGCGGGATTAGCGGTTCTGCTCGGCGCGATGGCGCTCTTCCTCCCCGGTGGCCAAGACCTTGCGGATGATCGGGCTAGCTCTGCGCCTAACCGCCCGATTGGCGGCGAAGGCGTGCAGATATTGGTGGCGATGGCGCTGTTTACATTCGGTTCGCTCGCCATTTGGCCGTTCATCGAACGCACGGCCCATGTCATTGGCATTCCGGCAACCCGGTTTGGGCAGATTCAAAGCGTTGCCGTCCTGATGAGTGCGCTGGGCAATGCCGGGCTCGCCGTCGCCATCAAACGGCTGCCACGGGCTTGGCCACTGGCGGCGGCGCTGGGTGTCTGCGGACTGATGTGCGTGTTGCTGACGACGGTGAGAGGCGAAGCCGCCTTTGCCGCTGCATTCGTGGCGTTTATGGTGAGCTGGTTTCTCACATACCCGTTGCTGCTGGGGCTGACCTACGCGCATGACGAGAGCGGGCGGCTTGCGGTGATGACGACGGGAACCTGGCTATTGTCGCAGAGCCTTGGATCATTAGCAGCAGGCGGAATGGCCCAAGTTTTCGGCGGCTATACCGTGATCGGCCCGATAGGCGGCGCGATCTGCATCTTGGCGATCGCCGCCGCCATGCCGGTCGCACGGCGGCTGGATCTGCGGGAAGCGTCTGATAAATAAGTGCCTCGCCGATGCAATCTCGCGGCTTTTACCAAGCGGACGGTTTCGCTCGCGTGGGGATGGATGACACCATTCCTTGACATGGTGGCTCAGGTTCGACCAGACTGACACAAACAAGAAAACTGCGTGGGGACCCTAAAGCCTCGCCAACCGAGAAGGCAGGCCATGTCGCGTGAACAGAGTGAAACGGGAGGCCTGATAAGCGGCCACCCCAAAGGACTCTATTATCTGGCCTTCACCGAAATGTGGGAGCGCTTTTCCTTTTACGGCATGTCTGCGCTGCTCACGTTATACATGGTCAAGGAATTGCTCCTCCCCGGCCATGCGGAACAGGTGATCGGCCTTGCGGGCTTACGCCACCTGTTCGAATTTCGTGGACCAATGTCGAATCTGGCGTTCGCCTCGATCATCTACGGCTGGTATGCGGGACTCGTTTATTTCACGCCGATCTTGGGCGGCTGGGTTGCCGACAACATCCTTGGCCCCAAGCGTACCGTTATGATTGGCGTGCTTTTGATGAGCGCGGGACATTTGGCCATGACGCTCTATTCCACCTTCTTGACTGCGCTCCTTTTGCTTATTCTGGGCTGTGGCTTTCTCAAAGGGAATATTTCAGCGCAGGTGGGGGCGCTCTACCCGCGCGAGGATGAATCGCGCAGGTCGCGTGGGTTTGCCATTTTTTCGACCGGCATCAACATTGGTGCCGCCGCCGGGCCATTGACGACTGGCACCGTCGCCGCACTGTATGGCTGGCACGCCGGGTTTGCGGTTGCCGCGGCCCTGATGCTGCTCGCGCTGATCGGCTATATGCTGGGGCAAAAACATCTTCCCGAGATCCGTCCGGTGGCACGACAGACACTGAAAGCGCCGCCACTCTCGCGCGAACAACGCCGTCAGGTCTGGTTCCTCCTGGCGATGATTGCGCTGACCATTCCTGCCGAGATCGCCTATCCGATGGTCTGGAGCACAGGTATTCTTTGGGTCGACCAGCACGTCAATTTGAAGACATCGCTGGGCACGATTCCATCGAGCTGGTTTGCCTCCCTCGATTCGATCGGATCGATCCTGTTTGCGCCGGTGCTGATCGTCCTGTGGAGCTGGCAAGCGCGCCGACAGAGCGAACCATCGAGCGTAACGAAAATCGGAATTGGAACCGCGATTGTCGGCTGTGCTGCACTCATGTTTGCCTTAGGCAATTTCGGCGTGACCCAAGCCAACAGTGTTGGCGCAGGATGGGCGCTTGCTGGCTATCTGACGATGGGCTTGGCGTGGATGTACTACTGGCCAACAACACTTGCGCTGGTTAGCAAATCCGCCCCGTCCGGTGTGACATCAACCCTGATGGGCGTAGCGTTTCTCTCCCCCTTTATCGGCCACACCGTTATGGGTTGGGTTGGCAGCTATTTTGATAAGATGACGCCGTCGATGTTCTGGACAATAGACGCCGCCATTGCCCTTACTGGCGCCGCGATCATCCTTACCCTGCGCAACACACTGCGACTCGGGCTTGAGCCGACGAACGCCGGGTAACACCAACGCGCCGACAGTAAGGGTTGCAGAAAAAGGCGCGATATTGATCTTTGAGGATGCTTCCTCGCACAAAAATGACGTGTAAATTTCCTTTACCAGTTGCGCCTTGGTCATAAGTGCATACAAGTGTGCATTCGCGGGGAGGCGCGGCATGAGCAACCAAATTAAAATCGATCTCCGGCAATTGCCCCCGTTAAAGG
>JAYVZY010000059.1:0-4793 GCA_043782885.1 Sphingomonadales bacterium
GCGGCTGGGCTTTTGGTCACCGAAGGCTATATCCGCAAGGCGCTGCGTGCCCGTGTCACGCGGGATGATGTCATCATCTACAACGGCTCGATCTCGAACTTGCGTCGCTTCAAGGATGATGTGGCCGAGGTGCGTGCTGGGCTAGAATGCGGTGTCACTTTGGAAGCGACGACGGACATTAAGAAGGGCGACTTTCTGGAAACGTTTGAGGTGGAAGAGCGCGAGCGGGTGTTGTGAGGTTGAAAGAAAAGTTCCAAAATGGAAAATTTCTCTTGCTAAATATATTGCATAATGCAACAATTAAGGCATGGAAGTTCGCCTAACCAAGTCGGCGTTGAGATCGTTGGTGCGCTCTAATAAGCGCGCACTCATCCGGCAGAAGATAGATGAACTTGCTAATGATCCGCTGTCGATGAGCCCGAATATCAAGCGATTGCAGGGGCGACCTCACTATCGATTGCGGATTCAAGATTGGCGCGTCGTTTTCCAAATCGAAGGCGACATTTTGCATATTGTGGAGGTAGAACCTCGTGGTTCTATTTATGAGGAGCGATCATGACCGTTCAATTTGTAGAGTTTGCTGGCCAGAAAATAGCCATGTTGCCTATCGCCGATTACGAGCGTTTGCTTGAAGTCGCTGAGGATCGTGCCGATGAGGCGGCGGCAGACCGTGCTGACCTCCGTCGCTTGGCGGGCGAGGAAAGTGTTCCGCTAGAGTTGCTTGACCGTATTATTGCGGGTGAGAGTCCTTTGCGCGTTTGGCGTACATATCGGGGCGTCACGCTCGTTCAGTTGGCAAAGGAGACAGAGACAGCAGCAGGTTTTCTCTCACAAATTGAAACCGGTAATCGTAGGGGAAGTCCAGCCTTGTGGCGCAAGCTCGCTGAAGCGCTAAACTTGGCCATTGAAGACATCCTTCCTGAATAACGATGACCGACCTTAAATCCGAAACCCGCTCCGTCCGCCTGCTCCGTGTGGGGGAACAAGCGCGCCATGTCCTCAGCGAAATCCTGCTGCGTGGCGATGTGCATGATGAGTTGCTGTCCAAAACGCCGATCAGCGTGACAGAGGTGCGCATGTCGCCCGATTTGCGCCATGCCACGGTGTTTGTCCGGCCGCTGCTCGGCAAGAATATGGAGCCGGTGCTCAAGGCGCTGCGCACCAACACCGCCTATCTGCAATCGGAAGTCGCCAAGCGCGTACAGATGAAATACGCCGCTAAACTCAAATTTCTGGCGGATGAGAGCTTTGACGAGGGCGGGCATATTGATACGTTGCTGCGCGATCCAAAGGTCGCGCGGGATTTGGAAAGCTAGGCTTGCCGCCGCGCGCTGACCCCCCTAAAGCGGCCGTATGACCGCGACTCTGCATCAGATTACCCCCAAAGCACTCCCCTCGCTTGATCCGCTGATCGCACTGGTCGCGGGCGATATGAATGCGGTGAACAGCGTCATCCTCACGCGGATGCAGTCACAAATTCCGCTTATTCCAGAACTGGCGGGGCATTTGATTGCGGGCGGTGGCAAGCGGATGCGGCCAATGCTTACATTGGCCTGCGCGCGGTTGCTCGATTATAGCGGCACGCGCCACCACAAGCTATCCGCCGCAGTTGAATTTATCCACACCGCAACGTTGCTGCATGATGATGTCGTCGATGGCTCCGGCTTGCGGCGCGGGCGGCGCACGGCAAACACGATTTGGGGCAACCCCGCTTCGGTGCTGGTGGGCGATTTTCTGTTTAGCCGCTCGTTTGAGCTGATGGTGGAAGATGGCAGTCTCAAGGTGCTGCGCATCCTGTCCAACGCCAGCGCCGTGATCGCGGAGGGTGAGGTCAACCAGCTCACCGCGCAACGCCAGATCACTACAGGTGAGGATAAATATCTGGAGATTATCGGCGCGAAGACCGCCGCACTCTTTGCCGCCGCGTGCCGGATTGCTGCGGTGGTGGCCGAGCGCGATGAGGCTGTGGAAACGGCACTCGACTCTTATGGCCGCAACCTCGGCATCGCGTTTCAACTCGTTGATGATGCGCTTGATTACGCGTCCGATGGTGCCACAATGGGCAAGGATGCGGGAGATGATCTGCGCGATGGCAAAGTGACCTTGCCCGTCATTCTCGCGTTTGCACGCGGTTCTGAAACTGATCGCGCATTTTGGAAGGATGCCATTGAGGGCCGGCGCACGTCGGATGATGACCTCGCACACGCCACCACATTGCTGCGTTCCACCGGCGCGCTGGATGACACGCTGAAGCGCGCGCGGCACTATGGTCAACGGGCGATAGATGCACTCGGCGGGTTTCAGGTGAACACGGCGAAGGCGGCGCTGATCGAAGCGGTTGAGTTTGCGGTTGCGCGGGCGTATTAGCCCGCCCTATGACTCAAGCTCGTATTTACCAAAAGCCCAAAAATGCCATGCAATCCGGCCGCGCCACTTCGCACGATTGGTTTCTGGAATATGAGCCTGTCGAGGCCAAGCAAGCTGATCCGTTGATGGGCTGGGCGGGCTCGGGTGACACACGCGGTCAGGTTCGGCTCCGATTTGATACGCTGGCAGCGGCGCAGGCTTATGCGGCGCGCGAGGGGTTGAGCGCTGTTGTCGTTCCGGCGGCTGAACGGGCGCTGAAACTGCAGGCCTATGCGGACAATTTTCGTTAAGCTCAGAGCGCTGCGATTGCGCATCGTTAGGTGGTCATCAAAATATATTCAAAGCGCAGCCAAACATCTATTGACTGTCGGCGTCAACCTCGCGATCATAACATTCGAGTCAGCAAGACATAGTTGGCCGATGCATTTGGGAGACTTTTGATGAAGATGGCACATATTTTAGGCTGCACCGCGATTTCGGCTGTTGCATTGGGCATCGCCAGTCAAGCCAGTGCGCAGGCTAACAACACACAAAATGGCGATATTATCGTGACGGCGCAACGCAAGTCCGAGAGTCTCCAGACCGTTCCCATTTCCGTTTCCGCCGTCACGGGCACGATGCTCGAAAAGCAGCAGATTCATACATCGAGCGATTTGCAGCTTTCGCTGCCGAACGTGACTTTCACCAAAACAAATTTCACGACCGCCAGCTTCACCATCCGTGGCATTGGTGATCTGTGCACCGGCACCACTTGCGATACCGCGACGGCGACTCATATCAATGAAATGCCACTTGTGAGTACGCGGTTCTATGAAACCGAATATTTTGATATGGAGCGAATCGAGATTCTGCGCGGCCCGCAGGGCACATTGTTCGGCCGCAACGCGACGTCTGGCGTGGTTGACCTCATCACCGCCAAGCCTGACCTCCGCAAGTTGGGGGCAAGTGTTGAAGCGGAATATGCCAATTTCAATTCCAAGAAGATCAAGGGCATGATCAACATCCCGCTGACAGAAACGCTGGGCGTGCGCTTTGCCGGCTATTATTATAACCGCGATGGTGAAGCCACCAACCTGTATAACAACAGCAAAATCGATGGCCGGGATCAATATTCGTTCCGGGCGTCGCTGCGCTGGAAACCGTCGCCCTCAACAACGGTGGATTTGATGGGGTCCTATTTCCGAGAGAAGGATGACCGGCTGCGGATTCAAAAGCAAGTCTGCCATAACGACACGACCGGCATATTGGGCTGTTTGCCTGATAAGGTGGCGTTTGAGACGGTCAACGGCAATTCGCAATTTGAGAATTTGCTGACCTCGAAAGAATTCCTAACGATTGGCGTGAATCCAGCATTTGCGCCGTTCGCCCTCGGCAGCATTTACGGTAAGGACGTGTTCGCGAACGCGTTTAACCCCGCTGACGTGCACACCGTGAACACTGCGTTCACCCCCACCTATCTGACCGATGAGCTCCAATTGATGGGGCATATCGACCAAGATTTTGGCAAGGCCAAACTGACAATCATCGGTGGGTATACCCGAAATAAGGTAGATTCGCAGGAAGATGGTGATCTTGCGGTTGGTTCGAGCTACGCTGGGAATACCGGCATATTGACCTTTGCCGGTGCCGGACTGGTTAATCCAACGAGCGGTTTTGCCACTGCGGCCAAACTTCTGTTCCCGCAGGCCAATCCCCTTACCGGAACGGTGGGTAATGTCTGCACCTCAGCGGCGGAATATACCTTCACGGGTATTTATGGTGGCCACACGCAGGGCTGCGCGCCGACCAGTATCAAGTTTGACCGCTCGCAAATCTACAACAGTCAGTGGAGCATTGAAGGACATCTGAACACGTCATTCGATGGCCCGATTAACTTCCTCGTTGGCGGTATTTATGTCGACGCCACCTCAAAGCTGAATGATTATTACATCAATGCGTTTCAGGTAGATTACCTTGCTGCCTTGCTTGGCGCGGCGACCCAAGCGGGAGCTGCGGCGAAGGGAGTCGCCCTCCCCAACGGCTATCTCGCCTCACCGTTTTTTGACAATGATGAGAAATATTATCGCCTGAAGTCCTATGGCATCTTCGGTGAGGGGTATTTCAAGTTCAGTGACAAGCTGAAGCTGACGCTCGGCGCGCGCTACGCGCATGATCAGAAAGAATTGATCGCACGGACAACTTTGATTGGCAATCCTGGCGGTTACGTTCCTTACGGGACGACAAACGCCAATGCGGCGATTACAGCAAGTGATCCATTTGCAGATGATAGCGTTTCATTCGGTCGTCTCACTGGGCGCGCGGTGCTTGATTATCGCATTTCGCGCGATCATCTTTTGTATGCGTCATATTCGCGCGGATATAAATCAGGCGGAATCAATCCACCACTGTCGCCGATTTATGCTGTGCCGAAGAACTTCCAGCCAGAG
>JAYVZY010000060.1:0-4051 GCA_043782885.1 Sphingomonadales bacterium
GGTGGTCTATGGTTTCGTTGATTGGAAAACGCACGCCAAAATCTCCATGGTCGTGCGGCGTGAGGGCACTGAACATCGCACCTATTGCCATTTTGGCACAGGCAATTATCACCCGATCACCGCTCGCATTTATACCGATTTGAGCTTCTTCACCGCCGATCCGCGCGTGGGGCGCGATGCGGCGAAGGTGTTCAATTACATCACCGGCTATGTTGAGCCGGGTGGCTTGGAAATGCTGACGCTCTCGCCGCACGGGCTGCGGCAGAAGCTGTGTGACCTGATCGATACAGAAATTGATAACGTACGCGAGGGCGTGGACGGGGCGATATGGGCAAAGATGAACTCGCTCGTTGATCCAGAGATTATTGAAAAGCTCTATGAAGCGAGCTGCGCTGGCGTGCAGGTTGATCTTATTATCCGCGGCATCTGCTGCCTTCGTCCCGCAGTTCCCGGTATGACGGACAACATCCGGGTAAAGTCGGTTGTCGGACGGTTTCTGGAGCACAGCCGCATCTGGGTGTTCGGCAATGGCAAGGATTTGCCGAACGATAATGCAAAAATCTATATTTCGTCGGCTGATTGGATGCCACGCAATTTTGACCGCCGCGTTGAATACGCGCTGCCGATCGAGAACCCTACGGTGCATGATCAAATCCTCGATCAAGTCATGGTCGCCAATTTGATGGACAATGAACAGAGCTGGATGCTGGGCGCTGATGGCCACTATACGCGGGTGGTGCCCACTGAAAGCCACTTCAATCTGCATCATTATTTCATGACAAATCCGTCGCTTTCAGGCCGAGGAGCAGCACTGTCTGACAGCTCCGTCATCCCCACTTTAACGCTGCGACGGAACAAATGAGTCCAACGACATGACCACTGACTCGCTTGCGGCGATTATTGATATTGGTTCGAACTCTATCAGATTGGTGGTTTATAACGGGCCAAGGCGCGCGCCTGCTGTTTTGTTCAACGAAAAGGTTCTCGCGGGACTGGGCAGTGGATTGGCGGAAACGGGTGCGTTGGCTGAGGGCGCGATGAATAAAGCGTTGGCGGCACTCAGACGTTATCACGCGCTGGCATCGCATATGGGGATTGCTAACGTTCAGACGGTCGCGACAGCGGCGGTGCGTGAGGCCTCCAATGCCGCGCCGTTTTTGGACAAAATACGGCGAGTTGGTCTGGATGTAGATGTTTTAACCGGTGATCAGGAGGCTTGCGGGGCCGGATATGGCGTGATTTCTGCCATCCCCGAGGCGGATGGCATCGTTGGCGATTTGGGTGGCGGCAGTCTGGAATTGGTGCGGGTGCGCGGCGGCGAAGTGCATGAACGCGTTTCGCTGCCGCTCGGTGTTTTGCGCTCGCGCGCGATCATCGCGAAGGGGCAGGGTGCGCTGGCTCGTCATATTGATGCTATGCTGGCATCCGTTGGTTGGGATCATGTTGAGCGCGGCCTGCCATTTTACCTCGTCGGCGGATCGTGGCGCACACTCGCGCGTTTTCACATGCGGATGAGGAGCTATCCGCTGCCCGTATTACACCATTATCAGATGCCCGTTGCGGCGTGTGCAGAGATCTTGGCCAATCTCGAACGCTATGGCCCCGACGAGATCAAGGCAACCGCAGCGATCTCGGCATCGCGATTGCCGACATTAGCTGACGCGGCGGCCCTGTTGGCGATCGTTGCTGACCGGCTGAGTGTGTCCGGTCTCATCATTTCAGCGCACGGCCTGCGTGAAGGGTTGATGTACCAGCAACTCACGTCGGGTGAGCGGCAACTCTCGCCCCTCATCGCGGCTGCTCGCGCCGAAGGGGGGCGGCAGGGGCGCTTTATGGAACATGGCGATTTGCTCAATGAGTGGATTGCCCCGCTTTTTACCGATGAAGACTCGTGCGCGGGAACGCTCCGCCACGCGGCGTGCCTGCTTGCTGATGTCGGCTGGAGTGCGAACCCCGATTTTCGAGCCGAGCGTGGCCTGGATATTGCGCTCCACGGCAGCTGGATCGGGATTGATGGACGCGGGAGGGCGCGTATCGCACAAGCTTTGTTCACTGGGTTTGGTGGCGGTGTCTCGTCGCCGGATATTCTGCGGCAATTGGCCTCGGCAAAAGACTTGCAGCAGGCCATCCGGTGGGGGTTGGCGATCCGGCTCGGTCAGCGATTGAGCGCCGGGCTTGCAGAACCCTTGAAGCGGACGGCGCTTGCCATCGATGCGGCTGGTGTTACGCTGAACGTAAGCGAGAGCGACACGTTGCTGCTCGGAGATGTTGTGGAGCGAAGGCTCAAAAATCTCGCGACGGCATTTGTCAAGGCTCCTAAGATTGTGAGAATTCGCTGATGATTGACGCGGCATTTCTTGGTAGCCAGCTCGGGCTTGAGAGAGGCGTAGAGTTGTCTGGAGTGTCGAGTGCCGCAGCTTAAGTTCAGCCCGCTGTTTGGATTGGCGCTTCTCGCTGGTCTCGGTGGGTGTGCCGCGCGTCCAGATGGCATGACGCCGCTTCGTCCCATTGCTGTATCCGAGCTTGCCAGCACGCAAACGCTTGGTGCCGGCAGCGCGAGCCGATCGCTTGACGACCACGCGCAATGGTCATTTGGCGATCCTCAGCTCGGGCAGCTTATGGCAAAAGCGCTCGCCGATTCACCGCGCTACGCCCAAGCCCTGAGTCGGGTGCGAAAGGCGGATGCGTTGATACAGGAGCAAGGCGCATCCCGCCTCCCGCAAATTGCGGGTGATGCGAGCGCCACTGAGAGTAAGCTCAGCGAGAATAATGGCTTCCCAGCGATCTTTATTCCAAAAGGCCTGCACAGCAACGCGCGCGCAACACTTGGCCTGTCGTGGGATGCTGATGTGTTCGGACGCAACCGCGCTGCCGTCGCCGCTGCGACCTCTGAAGCGCAAGCCATGCGATTTGAGGCAGACGTGACGCGGATGCAGCTTAGATCGAGCTTGGCGCTGGCCTACAACGATTATGCGCGCACGTTGGCGAACCTGGACGCCGCAAATCAACTCGCGGGTTTGCGGGCACGCGAACTCAAACTTGCCGCGCTGCGCGTGCAGGCGGGCATTGACCCCCAAATGACCCTGCTACAGAGCTACATTGCTGCGCGCCGTGCACAAGATGATGCGACGACCACTGCCGCGATGGCGAAGGTTGCGCGCTTCAAGATCGCGGCGCTTGTGGGTGCAGGCCCAGATTTTGGGCTCGGACTTGCCCCACCAACGCTCATCGCCGCGCCAACGAGCCTCGATAACCTCGGGACGGACGCCGTTGCTGAACGCGCGGATGTGCTGGCGGCGCGAACGCATGCTGAGGCCGCAGCGGCGCGCGTGCGGATGGCCAGTCGTGATTTTTATCCCAACATTTCCCTCTCGGCGCTTGCAGGCTTCCAGTCGCTGGATGTTGGCCAGCTTCTTTTAGGAGGATCAACGATCCCCAGCTTCGGCGCGGCGATTCATCTCCCGATTTTCTCGGGCGGACGGTTGCGGGCTGCCTACAGGTCGCAGCAGGCTGATTATGATGGTGCAGTGGCCGGCTATAACGAGACGTTGGTCAACGCCCTCCAAGAGGTGAGTGCGGCAGCGGCACGTTTGCGGTCTGCTGAAAGTGCATATCTGATCGCTCAGCAAGTCGTTGTAGATGCTGATAAATACATGCAGCTGGCGCGCGAGCGGTTTGCGGCGAAGCTCACGTCTGAGGTGCCGTTGCTCGCGGCCAAGGTGGGTGAAGTGCAAGCGGATCAAATCATGGAACAACAGCGTCTGCTTGTCATTGATCGGCAAATTGACCTCATCCACGCCCTCGGCGGACATGCGTTACCAACACAGAAACCAGGGAATAAATGATGCCAGATGACACAAACGATCTTGTGGCTGCGCCTCAGACTCTTGCGGAAAAGCGGAAAGAATATTTCCGGCTGTTTGCGATCATATTGCTGGTCATTGGTTTGGCAGCGTTGCTCTGGTGGGTTTTTCTTGGCGGCAAGACGCAATCGACAGACAATGCCTATGTTGGTGGGGATGTGGCCGCCATAACGCCGCTCATCAGCGGC
>JAYVZY010000061.1:0-1901 GCA_043782885.1 Sphingomonadales bacterium
TGCTTGGGCTGAAGTTCAAGCATGCTTTTCGCATTTTTGCTGATCATGTCCGCAAGCGCTATGGCGCAGAGCCGGGCTTCATTACGATGAATTTACCAATGCTGCTCGATCAATTGGCGGCGCAAGGCGTGGCCAACCCGATCGTCTGCGCCAATATCAACAAGATTGGCTTTCGGATGTGCGGGGGGCTTGATGGCTATACTGAGGCGCTTGAGGCGCACAAATGCCGCGCAATTGCGATGTCGGTGTTCGCCAGTGGGGCGATCCCCGCAGCAGAGGCGCTCGACTGGATCGCGCAACAGCGCGGTGTCGAATCCGTTGTATTTGGCGCGTCGAGCCGTGCAAACATCCGCAGCACCGTGAGCTTGATGCACGCGGCGGACGCCAGCGGCTGCGCTCGCGCCTTGGCTGCGTGATGGATCGGCCATTGCGAATATGTCTTGCGGCTTCGGGCGGGGGGCACCTGCGGCAGTTGCTCGATCTTGAAGCCGTCTGGTCTCAGCACGACCATTTTTTCGTGACGACTGATTTTTCGCTCGGGCGCAGTGTTGCGCAAGCGCATCGCATGTACTTTGTGGAGGAATTCGGCGTTGGCATGTGGAACCAAGGTCAGCGATGGCGGATGCTGTCGAAGCTCACGATAAATTTCTGGCAGGCGGCGCGCATCGTTCTGTACGAGCGCCCGCATTTGGTGATTACAACAGGTGCGGCCGCAATCTTTTGGACGGTCGTCATGGCGCGGCTCTGCGGTGCCCGTTTGGTGTCGATTGAATCGTTCGCTCGGATGGAGGCGCCGTCAGTCTATGGTCGGTTGGTGCGCCCCTTCGCGGATCACGTCGTTGTTCAATCTGCCAAGCTGAAGGCGTTCTGGCCGGAGGCTTTGGTCTTTGATCCGCTGGAAATCCTCGATCAGCCGCGTCCGCCCAAGGAACCGCTGACGTTTGTTACGGTTGGCGCGCTGACAGCGTTTGACCGGATGGTGGGCGCAGTGCTTGATGCCAAGGCGAGCGGGGCACTGCCAGCGCAGATGATTGTGCAAACGGGCGAATTTAGTCGCTTTTTGACATCTCCCTCACTGGATATTGATTTTGTTGAATCGTTCGATTTCGCGACCATTCAGGATACGCTGCGGCGGGCGGAGATTGTTATCTGCCACGGCGGAACGGGGTCAATTATAACGGCTCTGCGCGCCGGGTGCCGGGTGATCGCGATGCAGCGACGATTCGATTTCGGCGAGGCCTATGACGATCATCAAGGCGAAATCATCCGTGCTTTTGTGGCACGCGGATTAATCGATGCCGCCGAAACTGAGGCTGACCTGGTGGCGGCCATCGGGCGGGCGAAAGCGCGGCAGCCGGTTTGCGCAACGACCAATCCAACGGCACTTCGTGCGTATCTCCGTCAGATCATTACCGAGCTCAATGACCCGGCATCATGTGCTGAACACTGCCAGCGCAGCGTGTATGGTCAACGCCAACAGCGCAAGGCTCGACAACATAAACAGGCCGAACCGCACCATGATCCGGTTCCACAAAATTTGCACAAGGCTGTGGAGAATACGTAGCGCAACGTACGCCCACGCAATCTGCGCGTTGAGGCCATTGCCCCATCCCGTTATCGCCAAAACCAGCGCGACGGCGTAAAACACCGTTGGTGCCTCATGCAGATGGTTGTAATTGTGTGCGATCCATTGGATTTTGGCGGGCAGCTTCTCATCCAGATCCTTAGCCGTTCCACCAACCCAGGTGTTCGTATTGATGTCGGATTGGTTGATGGCCGGAATGCGCGTGGCATACATCCATAGCCAAATCACGAACGTCCACAGCGCGAGTGCGACAACGGGCTGAAGGATTTGCGCGTGCATCAGAATACCGCCAGCACGGCGTTCACCGCCAAAACGA
>JAYVZY010000062.1:0-4808 GCA_043782885.1 Sphingomonadales bacterium
GCTGCCGTCCAGCTCGGTGAATGTGGCGGATTGACTGTGTGCCAGCTCCGCCACCACCACAGTCTTTGGTCCTAATCGGAAAGAACCGTTGATGCTGTAAAGCTGATAGGGCGCAAGCGGATTGACATCCTTCACATAATTCCCGCCCACTTCGACGCCTGGGGCCACTCTGATTTGAGCGTCGGCGCCGTAGGCCCAGGTGCGCGCGCCAGTCGCTTGCTCGGTCTCGTAGCTGACATGAATGAAACGCGGGTTGCCATTGCTGTCGAGGAAGTTAACGTCGCCGCCAATCAGCCGGATGCGACCATTAAACGGCTCGAACGCGTAATCCTTATAGCGCTCCAGCGGCAGGCGGCTGAGCATTACGGTGCGGACATTCTTGTCGTACGTGATAATCTCGACCTTCTCCGACCCGACGACAGCATTGCCGCGTGTCGCGAAGGGGAGGATTGAGGTGCCGTTGAGCGCGTATTGTTCGGTTGTTTGTCGGAGCCGATCATAACTGGCGAAGCCGTTGACGACATAACGGCTACCCTCCGCGTGGAGCCGCACGCCATTCAACGTCCGGTTGTATGCACCGAATTTGCGTGTCGCTATGTCCGCTACCGCGCCACCTCCTGTGGGCTGACTGAACCCATCGCCCGTATTGAAATCGCCATAAAGTGCGTAATGTGCGCCATGATCTAGCCGCACATAGCCGCGCCCGGAGGAGCGCGCGTCAAAGCCCGTAACGCTGGCGTCACCGGTAACGGGGTAGTAAAACTCGGGGGAGATGTCGCGCATCAGTCGCGAATTTTCGGCCTTGTCGCTGTCATACGCGACGGTGAGTGAGGTGTCCTTCGCGATTGCCCCTTTCGCAAAGAACGCGGCGCGTGCTGAGACTGACGACCCGTCTGAGAAGTGCTTGCTCCAGTTTGCCAGATCACGCGAAAAGCCGTCCCTGCTATTCACCTCGCCCGGCACCACGCGTCCCTTGGCGAATACGCCCTCAAGCAGCCCGACCGCAAATAATGGCCGCACCTCTGGGTTGAAGTGCAGTTTTGTCGTGGCGCTCGTTAGTCCTGCCGTGATGCGCAAGCTGGCGATTTGCGGTGTGCTTGGGGCTATCACTTCGAATGCCAGCCGCCCGTTGATCACCTTCACCTGCGTGCCCGGCGTTGCGCGATCGAGATCAGTAAGGGTGGTGTCAACGCTGCCCTTTAGCGGTAGTCTGGCGTCTCCGGTCAGCTCGATTGTGACATAGCTCTCGCCTGACAGGGGCTTACCGTTGGCGCCATATAGTGTTGCGACGACGTGCAGAGGGGCGCGGCCGTCTGCGGCAACCGCTTTGACGGGCGCGATCATGATGCCGCTGACCGCTGCATTCGCTGCATAGGCTGCCCACCGCGTTGATGCCGTAACGTGCGCTTCGCCTTGGTGTGGACTGCCCAGCGGCAGCACTGCCACGTCAGCGAGCGGAGGGAGCGCACTCATTGTGTCATTCCGGGATGAGCGGGCGCGCGCACAGCAAAGTCAGCGCGCATGAGCTCACCGAATTTCACATCAAGAAACAGGCTTCCCGGATCGAGTGCGTTTCGATTGCTCGTTTTCAGCAGAACACTACCGGGCGGCAACGTGCTTTTATCCACCGCGATCACGTGGGTAATTGGCTCCAGACCGCAGTAGGAGTATTTCCCGGCGTCATCGGTGCGGAACCAGGTGCCGTCCTCAAGATAAAGCCGGACGTCGCCGATGCCGCTCTCGCCCGCGTCTTTAAGGCCATTGCCGTTGTCGTCCCTGAACACCGTTCCGACAATGCATGCCTGGTTCCAGAACGCGCCGCTGCCAACTTTTACCTTGGCGCGCGCTTCGGCCGATAATTGTGCGCCAAAACGCGCGTGTGCGCGGTTTATGCCATCACCGCGCTCAGCTCCCACACCGATGCGCACGCGATAACTCACCCGAAGCGTATCCCCTGACGCAAGGGCGCCAATCCGGAAGATGAGCAGCGGATCGCTCGACGTAATGCCGAGCACAACGTCACTGGTAAGCGTCGCAGCTCCCCCGTTGTGCACCAGACTTGTGGTATTTGCGATGTAGCGGAACCCGCGCGGAAGTTGATCCTCAACCTGCACCGCGCGGAGCACCCCACCACCACTCGCCGTCAGATCGATACTGTATTTCACGATGTCGCCGAGCTCAGCCGTATCTTTGTCCGCTGTCTTGGAGATGGACACTTGCGGTGGTGCGATTGGATCGACGGGGAGGTTATTGTTGATGACGTCCAAGCCGCCGACCACAATGGAAAAGAGGGTGAAGTAGCGCGTGGCGGTTGTGTCGCTCAGAGCGCTCGGTGCTCCGGATTGCGGCTGGACAGCACATATGGTGGCTGTCCCAGTGCCGCACGCCGCATTGTCTGCGGTTGGGGTGAGAGTGGCTGTTTGTCCTGGAATCGCGAGCGAAGTGCCAGACGCGGCGTTGGTCGGCGGATAGTTGCTTCCCGCCCCTCGGAAGGCCAGCGTATAATCGCCCAGTCGGTTGAAAACGATAGAATAGGTTCCTGTCGCCCCTGCGAATACCCGCTCCCGGCATTCAGGATGGCCGCTCACTTGCGCGAAGGATACGCCGTCCACAAGGTCAACATCGGCTATTGCGGTGTCGTCGCTGCGGCACAGGCGCACTTTGGGGTTGGCCACAGGAGAGCCGGTAATCGCATCATAGACCGTGCCGGATGCTGCTCCCCGCCGGATAATCGGGGCGACAGCAAACTTGGCGCTGAAGCTGCACAACAGCGCCGCACCGCCGCTGAGGCTCGTTGCGGGGATAGCTAGAGTGTTACCGCTCAACGTTCCCAGATTGCCGGCATTGCCGTTGACCGCGCTGTTCGTATCTGCGCAGCTCGCTGAGACAAGGGTGAGCGACGCCGGAGCGGTCAGTGTTATGTTGCTGCCAAGTATTGCGGTCGTGATCGGTGTCGGCGAAGAAGGCGCTGCAACGCCAGCGTTGATCGTTGTGATGGCTGGCGGGCTGATTGTGAGGCCAGTTTGAGCGATGTCATACGGCCCGCCCGTTCCGCCAATTGTCGCCAGTTGCACCGCGACGGTTGGTGCCCTCGGCACGGCGGTGAATGCGCAACTGATCACGTCACCAAACGCTATCGGCCCGAGCGCGAACGATGACGTGACGACTTTAACGGGAAGCGTCGTGTTCGATGACGCATTGGCATTGCTGCATGTCAGGCTCAGTGCATATCCACCCAAACGCGAAACACTACCTGCCGCCATGCTGGCTGAAACTGTGCTTTCAACTCCCGGTCCAATCGACACTCCGCCACTCTGGGTGAGGCCTACTCCCGCGCCGCTCGTTGTTACGGTGGTCAGGGGTGCACCGCTTGCCGTGTTGGTGATCGTCGACGTAATCTGATCGGCGGGGTTGGCGCGCCCGCCGGTCAGGTTAACGCCGGTTGATACGCTCGCTAAACGAATGCCGATGATCACGGCCTGTCGGCTGATACCGCTGCTCACGAGGCGCACACTCACTGTCGTTGGATTGGTGGTTCCGAGCAGGGTAGAGCCCAGCGCGTTGGGTGCGCCGGCAATGGTTGCGACGGCGCCGATATTGACGAGCGTCGGATAGCTGGCCGACGGTGATATTGTGACCTGATCGAGCGCGCTCCAGTTGCCGCCATTGGTTGTGTAGCTCAGCGCCTCGCGCAGCTGCGTTGCTTCGGCATCAGCAATCACAATCTGATAACGGCTCGCGCTGGCGACTCCCGGTGATGGCGTCACCGTAATATTGCTTAGTGTTAGGGTCACCGTCGCGAGCAGGTCGGGGGTCATCAGAGCGGGCTTGTTCGGAATGTTCAGATAGGCGCCATTACCAATAGTCGCACTCACTGAAACCGGAACCGCGGTTGCCGCTAGCCCGCTCGCCGTGTCGGTGGTGCCTTTCAGGGTAAAGCTTAGCGTCGAGCCATCGCTGAGTGCATAACTGAAACTTTGACCGCCGCCGAGCACTTGGGCATCGCTGTAACCGGCGAAATCAAGCCAGCAATATTTGTTCCATCCCGCAGCACCCGTTCCGGCAGATTGCGCAGGGCTGCACGTCGCGGCGCGTGCCGAAACTGGCAATAAAATGCACAGCGTTATGAAAGAAATGAAACGAACGCATAACCTCAGCACTGATCCAACCCCGCAAATCAAAATTCGTATGAATGATGATTGATGCTTTATTGGGGATATAGATGCGGACGATTAACCCGCGTGGGGATGCTGATCCAAACTGGAGGAAGGTACGGTCAAGGTGCCACTGTTAGTGGGTTTAATGTATCGAAACTCTAACCGTATACGATGAGCTTGACTTTTCTCCCCGGCACCAGCGGCGCATTTGGATCGAGCGCGTTGAGCACAGTAAACCGCTCGATTTGATTATTCGTGTACGCCATCCGCGCAGCCAAGCTGGCAACCGTATCGTTGTTACGCACCTTGATGACATCCACCCGGCGGATACGCACGGCCGCTGCCTCAGCAGTCGTCATCCGTCGAAAGCTCTGCATCAGCGGGCTGAGTGCGCCCATGCCTTGCCCCTGCGGCGTGATGACAACAAAATGATAGGCTTCGGTTGGCGAGAACGCGTAGGCGACCACCGTGACATCAACCGTCTGCCCGTTCGAGCTCTGGGCCGTCGCCATCGCAGACACCGTTCTCATGCCATTGACGGAACCTGACGTGTAAGCGCTGTGGGCAATTTGATTTTGTCCGCCTAGCCCGCGAAAAACGCCATCGACATAGCTGTTGAGGTCAGAGCCGAGCTTGCCGCCGCTAAACGTC
>JAYVZY010000063.1:0-2062 GCA_043782885.1 Sphingomonadales bacterium
GGCTACGGCTCCACCTGCAAGATGATTGCGGAAGCCGCCCTCTGCTTGTGCGATACTGCGAGCGCTGGCGGGATATGGACGCCGGGCGCGGTAATGGGCGATGCACTGCTTGCGCGTTTACCGCAAAAAGCGGGACTGAGTTTTTCGCTGGAGACCTAAATTGCCTAGACCGCACGACCCGCGGTCTAGTAACTCATTTCTCGAAAGCCGCCGAAATCTTCAATTCGACCGCGTCACTCACCAATGGCACGAAAGCGCCCATGCCGAAGTCACTCCGCTTGATCACACCCTTCACTTGAAAGCCCACGGTGGCCTTGCTGCCCGCCATCGCTAAGCTGGTGCCCGCACCGACGAACTTGGCGTAAAGCGTGATAGGCTTTGTTACGCCGTGCAAGGTCAAATCGCCATGGATTATCGCTGTTGTGCCCTTCACCATAACCGCCGTTGAAACAAACTTCGCGGTGGTGAATTTGCTAACGTCGAAGAAATCGGGGCTGCTCAGGTGCGTATTCAGTTTGGGATTGGTGGTGGTGAGACCACTGATGGGCACTTCAACGCTGACCTTGGTTGCGGCGGGGTGTGCCGGATCAAGCGTCATTGATCCGGTAGCGCCGCCGAATAGGCCGAAATAATCGTTAAAGCCCATATGATTAACGTCCCAGGAAACGAGTGTGTGCGGCGTATCAACAGTGTAAGTTCCGGCCGTTACGCGCTTTACGTCAGGCTTTCCCGGTGCTTCTTTCGGAAATTGGGCCAATGTTGGCATGGTAAGAGCGACGAGCGCTAAGGTGGCTATCAGCATACGCATGGCGAGTCTCCAATGATCAACCTAACCATTTTCCGCCGATAAACTCGGCACGTCAAGCTATCGATTAACGCTGCGCAAGCGGCACGATCTTTTTGTTAAACAAGGAGAGCGCACGCCCGCAGGCTTGATCCATATTGTAATAGCAATAATCGGCCAGCCGCCCAGCGAATAACACCTTGTCACTGATCTGCGCGGCGTCATCGGCATATGTATTGAACAGCGCTTGGTTGTCGTCGTTGAGGATCGGATAATAGGGATCGTTGCTGCCTTGAACATAATCCTCCGGGTATTCAAACACCAGCATTGTATCGTCAGACTGGTGATCGGAGAGGTATTTCTGTTCGGTGATGCGGGTGAATTCAAATTCGTTCGGGTAATTCACCGTGCCGCAGGGCTGGTAATAGCGCTTGGCCTCGCGCACAAAATCAAATCGCAAGCTGCGATACGGCAAAGCGCCATGCTTGTAGCTGAAATAGGCATCAATTGGCCCAGTGAAAATCACGCGCTTGGCAACATCCGGAAAGCTGGGCGACCAAGCGGTGTTGAGCTCAACGTCGATGTTTGGGTGATCGACCATCCGCGTGAACATCGCCGTATAGCCGTTGCGCGGCATGGCCTGATATTTATCGGTGAAGTAGCGATCGTCGCGGCTTACCGCCACCGGCACGCGCGCCGTTACGCTTGGACTAAGCTCGCTCGGGAGCAGCCCCCATTGCTTCATCGTGTAATTTTTGAACACCTTTTCTGCCACATAATCGGCAATCAGCTTGAGCTGAGGTTTATCAGAGTCCAGCAATTTCAGAATGGGCACACGTTGGTTGAAGCCAATATCATCCACCAGCGCATTGATGATCTCTTGTGCCAGCTCGTGTGGAAATATCTGCTCTATCGAATTGATATTGAACGGTAGCGGCACGAACTGCCCGTCGATATGCCCCAGCACCTTATGGAAATAAGGTCGCCACGCTGTGAATCCGCTAAGATACTGCCACACCATATCACTGTTGGTGTGGAAAATGTGCGGGCCATAGCGGTGCACCAGCAGGCCGTCATCCTCAGCCGCATCAAAGGCATTGCCGGCGATGTGGTCGCGCTGATCAATGATGAGAACCCGTTGATCCAATTGGCTCGCAATGCGTTCAGCAAGCGTGGCACCCGTGAAACCCGCACCGACGATAAGCCAATCATAACGGCTCAAGTGCTTGTTTCCCAGCTGCGTTCCGTGCGATAATTGAGCGCGCTCATCTTGCGCGC
>JAYVZY010000064.1:0-1754 GCA_043782885.1 Sphingomonadales bacterium
GTGTTTATGGGGCATGGGTTGCTGACGGGAATTTTCATCTGCATGGCCCTCCTTGCCACCGCAGGTCTCGCGCGACAACGGCGACAAATCTTGAAGCTCCCCGTCCTGCTGGTGCTGGGCTATTTGGGGCTCGTTTTGGTGCTGAGCAAAGCCTTTGGCGCGACAATGTTCGGCCTGCTTTTTGCGCCGCTTATATATTTCGCGCGACCGCGTCTGATGCTGCTGACCGGTGCTCTGCTGGCGATGGCGGTGCTCACATACCCAGCCCTTCGCGGCTCGGGATTGGTCTCCACGCAAACCGTAGCATCTGTGACCGGCGGGATTGGCTCAGAGCGGCAGGGCTCGCTCAATTTCCGGATGGAGAATGAAGATGCGCTTCTTAAAAAGGCGCGCCAGCGGCCATATTTGGGCTGGGGCACTTGGGGCCGCAACCGCATTTATGCTGAGGGGTATGACAGCGACCTTAGCGTAACAGATGGCACCTGGATTATCGTTGTGGGCAGCTTCGGATGGATTGGCTATCTCGCGGCATTTGGCCTGCTCTGCGCTCCGCTCATCGGCAGCGCGGTGCGCTTCCGCCGCAAACTGGCTTACCCAATACAGTCAGCTGCGTTGCATATCGTGCTTGCGGTCAACTTGCTTGATCTCATCCCCAATTCGTCACTCAGGCCGATAACCTGGCTTATCGCGGGTGCATTGACCGCGACCATCGTGCAACGGAAAGCAAAAGCGGCGGAGGTCGAAGCTGATTTTATCGTGCACTCAGAGCCGGTTCCCGAGAGTGCTGTGGCTCATTCGAACAGCGCGTCATAACTGCTCATCGGCTGGCGGTCAGCGAAGATGTGGGTGATGACACGATCAATCGTCGCGGAATAGCTTTTCGAGCGATCAACGAACTGTCGCGACGCATCATAGCACGCCGCAGCACGCTGGTCATAATATTCCGGCTGTTCAATCAAATTGATGATTTGCTCGACGTAGCTCTCGACATCTTCCGGTTGCGCCTCAGCAATTGCGGCGCCCATGAGCGGGAGGGCGTTGGAAACACGGCTTGTCAGAATAGGCCGACCCGCGAGCACCGCCTCTGAGCAAACCAGCGGCATGCCCTCGCAAAAATCTCCGCGCGTCGGAACTATCACGACGTGTGCGCGGGCGTAGGCATCCAGCAACTCGGCGCGATTCAGCCGACCACGAACAACAACATGATCGCTCAATTCTGCGGCCGCAACCGCACGCCGCAATTCGGTCAACGCGCCGCCTTCGCCACATATCTCAAAGATGACCGGGGTCGCACAGCGGACAGTGAGCAATTGGGACACCGCCAAAATATCAAATACGCCTTTGTTACGCTCCACGCGTCCGGCAAAAATGATGCGGAACGGGACACGTTCGCGATCAGGCGGCGTGGGATTAAAGCCGGCCGACAGATACTGCCCGCGCCACTGGAAGAAAGGCAGATTATCGGCGCCATCGGCGCGTGCCTGTGCTTCACACTCCGGCGAACATCCGATCGCCGCAGACGCAAAGTGCCGGAAAAAAAATGAGTTCAGCACGCGGATTATTCTCTGCAGCGGGCGCTTGGGCTCAAAGCCATTTGCCCACCTCACGTTGTGCATACCGACCACGATCTCAATTTTGAACAGCCAAAACAGGGACAGCACAAAGACGTGTGTCATCCCCGAATCGATGATAGCAACATCAGCGCCGAACTTGCGCGCCATTAGCGCAAGGCGAATGCCAAAACCGATAGCGTG
>JAYVZY010000065.1:0-4449 GCA_043782885.1 Sphingomonadales bacterium
CAACAGCGTTCAGCCCGTGATGCAGCATTCACCCGCAATCCCACCGCACCGCGTTCACCAGAACCAGCCCGTCCGCCTGCCATTGAACGCACCCCCGACATGCGCCACATCTCCTTATTCGAGACAGCCAGAACCGCACTCACCCACGTCCTCGTCAATGGCTTTGGTTGGCAGGGGCCGGCTGCGCCTCTTGCCCCCTTGCTGCAACGGTTCGCCCCAAGTTTCTTCCCCTGCTTGCCGCCCTTCGGTTGGCTGCGCATTCCTCGCGAGGCAAGAAACCTGTGCCTCACCGTCCTCCACTGCGTTACGGCCTTCAGGTGCAGCAGGTGCAAGCCCCTGCCTCAAACCAGCCATCGAGGCCGCGAATGAGCGCGGGTTCGACCAACATAAGGAGAAGTAACATGGCACACATCGGTTCATTCAAAAAGTCAGGCGACAACGACTATCTTGGCGAAATCGTCACGATGAGCTTGCAGAAGAAAAACGTGAGCATCGTCGCCGAAGGCGAAGTCACCGGCGAAAAGGCACCATCGCACAGGGTGTATATTTCGCGGGTTGAGGTAGGTGCCTGCTGGCCCAAGGTCACGAAGGATGGCCGTCACTATCTCTCGATCAAGCTCGATGATCCCAGCTTCACCGCGCCGATCTTCGCCACGCTGTTCGCCGATGAAGATGGCAAGACGCACAACCTGATCTGGTCACGCGCCCGCTCGTCGAACACCCACTGACCCCAACGCCCGCCCCGTCCGGTTCTGCCGGACGGGGCTTCGTGGTGTTTAGTCGTCTGGGGATTGGGCGCGGGGATGCACCTTGCCACAATCGCCGACACCCTTATGACGCTCGGGATGTCAAACAGCTTACCCTCCGAACGGTTACGTCTCGTTGTGCGCGGGGTCGCACTGCTCAACCTGAGCTATTTCTGTGTGGAGTTCTTCGTGGCTTCGAGGGTCGGTTCTGTTTCGCTGTTTGCTGATAGTGTGGACTTCCTCGAAGACGCGCTGGTGAACCTGCTTATTTATGCGGCACTGGGATGGAGAGCGATTTACCGCGCGCGACTGGGCATGGTGCTGGCGGGTATCTTGCTTGTCCCCGGCATTGCGACGCTGTGGACGGCATGGGTGAAGGTCAACGTGCCGATGCCACCGGCCCCCTTAGCACTCACTCTGACCGGAACGGGCGCGCTTGCCGTGAACCTCTTTTGTGCGTTCTTGTTGGTGAGCCACCGGCATTCGGGTGGCAGCCTGACGCGCGCTGCTTTCCTCTCAGCCCGCAATGATGCCATTGCCAACCTTGCCATTATCGGCGCGGGGTTGGTCTCTGCGCTATTGTGGCATTCCGCGTGGCCCGATCTGATTGTCGGTCTTGGTATCGCGGCGATGAATGCCGACGCTGCCCGAGAAGTATGGAAGGTCGCTAACGAGGAACATCAAGGCGAGAGTGGAAAGCCATGACCGAACGCCCGTCATCCCCCTGCACGACCATTTGCCAACTCGACACGACTCTCGGCATCTGCACTGGCTGCGGTCGCACATTGGATGAGATTGCCGAATGGGGCAACGCGACCGCTGAACGCCAGTGCGCAATCATCGAAGGCCTGGCGGATCGCATGAGCCGACTCAATCCTAAGCAACCAAGATAAATACAACCAGCGCGATCAGCTTCACCTTAAATTGCGCTGACCATCTCGAATGACGATGGGGAGATCACTCCCATAAAACCATCGTCACTTGCGCGATGGTGGCAGTTATAATCGCCAGCCCAACAACGCCAGCGCGCCTCTTTTCTTCTTAACCATCTTTGCCTTTTCTGTCGCTTGTAATGCGTAAACTAAGGTTTAGTCATATTGGAGCATTGACGCTGCGGACAGCTATAGACTCGCGGCCATCCGGATGACATTTTAATTCTCATGTGCAATCACTACGCCAATGACCCGCAAGCAATGGCCAAGCTGCAAACATGGCGTGAGTATATTGGCTGGTCGCTCGATACCATCCCGGCAAATATACAAGTTGATGTTTGGCCTAGACGAGCAGGCATAGTGGCGCGCCGCATTGATAGTGAAACGCATATCGATGTTATGATATGGGGTGTGCCGCTCACGGTGCCCAGCAAGCACCCCGGCAAAACAATAATCAAGCACATTACCAATGTTCGCAACCTCGCCAGCCCCTTCTGGCGATCAACACTCGCCGCTCCAGCGCAGCGGTGCCTTGTGCCGTTCACTGGGTTTGCCGAGCCAAAGATCGGTGCGGGGCGGGCCGAGCACTGGTTCACCCTGCGTGAGCGCTCCGTTGGTGCGTTTGCAGGGATATGGCGATCATCGGATGCTGGCAATGTGTTTGCATTCCTCACCTGCGAACCGAACACCCTTGTTTCGTCGCTGCACCCTAATGCCATGCCCGTGATTCTTCACGAAGAGGATTATGACATTTGGCTCTCAGGCGCGGATGCGGATTTGCTGGCCAAGCCGTATCCATCACAGTTGATGGTGGTGGCATAGCGGTATTTTCCGTTATGATAGCGAGTGCTCTATGCGCAGGATGGGCACGTAGGGGGCATAAGAAAAATCAATTTTATGTCTGCTTCCGCCTTGATCTCGGCCATTTCATGCCTAACTGGAGTACCAATAAGCAGCCATTGATGCACCGATTATCGATGCAATTCTTAGGTGACATTGTTGTCATTAATGACAAGGGTTTGTGCCAGCTCGTCGAAGATTTTATCCGCACCCCAAGCTTGTGCTGCTGTAAACGCAATTTGTCGGCGCTCGTCGGATGTCAGCTTACGTCGCGTCTTGTAGCCAAGGTCGTGATGTGTCTCTGACCACGCGTGCTGAAACAATGTCTTGATCTGCAACTCAAAAAATTCCGGAACTGCCTCAAAATCCCGTTCCGCAAGGAGTGTCGGTTCGATTCCGACCACCCGCACCAATCGTCGCGACGGCGCAACGTTAACGAGTCAGGTCGCGCTTTCATAAAAATGTGGCGCTTACCTTGAGGTGAATGTCCACACTCCCGCAACTCAGCGTGAGCATGACCAGCATGCAGCTGTATTTACCCAATCATGCGGGGGCCTGCGCCACATTAATTTACCACACTTGGCAGATCGAGCCCTTGCTCGCGTGCGCAATCGCGTGCGATGTCGTAGCCGGCGTCGGCGTGGCGCATCACCCCTGTTGCGGGGTCATTCCACAACACGCGTTCGAGTCGCTTGGCCGCTTCGGGCGTGCCGTCTGCCACAATCACCATCCCAGAATGCTGCGAATAGCCCATCCCGACGCCGCCGCCGTGGTGGAGCGATACCCATGTCGCGCCCGATGCCGTATTCAGTAATGCGTTGAGCAACGGCCAATCGGATACGGCGTCTGAGCCATCTTTCATGGCTTCCGTTTCGCGATTGGGGCTGGCGACGGAGCCCGAATCAAGATGATCGCGGCCGATGACGATAGGGGCCTTGAGTTCTCCCGATGCCACCATCTCATTGAAGGCGAGCCCGAGGCGGTGGCGATCCCCAAGCCCGACCCAGCAAATGCGCGCGGGCATGCCTTGAAACTTGATCCGCTCGCGCGCCATGTCCAACCAGCGGTGCAGCGCTGGGTTATGCGGCATCAGCTCCTTCACCTTCGCATCCGTCTTGTAAATGTCCTCCGGATCACCCGAAAGCGCCGCCCAACGGAACGGGCCAATTCCCCGGCAGAAGAGAGGGCGAATATAAGCGGGCACAAAGCCGGGGAACGCAAAAGCATTGGCCACGCCTTCATCCTTCGCGACCTGACGAATGTTGTTGCCATAATCCACAGTTGGCACGCCGGCCGCTTGAAAATCGAGCATTGCGCGAACGTGCGCCGCCATCGACGCTTTTGCGGCACGCGCCACGGCTTGCGGATCACGCTCGCGTTTCTCAATCCAATCAGCAACGCTCCATCCGGCGGGGAGATACCCGTTAATGGGATCGTGCGCGGACGTTTGATCGGTGAGCATATCGGGCCGCACCCCACGCTTGAACATCTCGGGCAGGAGCTCGGCGGCATTGCCCAGCAAACCAACGGAGACGGGCGTCTTTGCGTTGGTGACGATGTCGAGTGCTTCATCAAGGCTTGTGGTGGCCCGATCCAGATAGCCCGTCTTGAGGCGCATCTCGATCCGGCTCGGCTGGCATTCTATCGCGAGGCATGACGCGCCTGCCATTACGGCGGCAAGCGGCTGTGCGCCGCCCATACCGCCAAGGCCCGCTGTCAACAACCAACGGCCGCTTAGGTCGCCGTTATAATGTTGACGTCCCATTTCAACGAACGTCTCGTACGTGCCCTGAACGATGCCTTGGGTGCCGATGTAAATCCATGATCCCGCGGTCATCTGGCCATACATCGCGAGACCTTTGCGATCGAGTTCATTGAAATGCTCCCAGGTTGCCCATTTCGGAACGAGGTTGGAATTGGCGATGATCACC